>NZ_CP097349.1:3882500-4117500 GCF_023516215.1 Cytobacillus pseudoceanisediminis
AGTCAGCTCCACATGTCGCCACGCTTCCACCTCTGACCTATCAACCTGATCATCTTTCAGGGATCTTACTAGCTTGACGCTATGGGAAATCTCATCTCGAGGGGGCTTCATGCTTAGATGCTTTCAGCACTTATCCCTTCCGCACATAGCTACCCAGCGATGCCTTTGGCAAGACAACTGGTACACCAGCGGTGCGTCCATCCCGGTCCTCTCGTACTAAGGACAGCTCCTCTCAAATTTCCTGCGCCCACGACGGATAGGGACCGAACTGTCTCACGACGTTCTGAACCCAGCTCGCGTACCGCTTTAATGGGCGAACAGCCCAACCCTTGGGACCGACTACAGCCCCAGGATGCGATGAGCCGACATCGAGGTGCCAAACCTCCCCGTCGATGTGGACTCTTGGGGGAGATAAGCCTGTTATCCCCGGGGTAGCTTTTATCCGTTGAGCGATGGCCCTTCCATGCGGAACCACCGGATCACTAAGCCCGACTTTCGTCCCTGCTCGACTTGTAGGTCTCG
Source organism: Cytobacillus pseudoceanisediminis (assembly GCF_023516215.1). NCBI lineage: Bacteria > Bacillati > Bacillota > Bacilli > Caryophanales > Bacillaceae > Cytobacillus > Cytobacillus pseudoceanisediminis. The sequence goes on from NZ_CP097349.1 coordinate 3,883,023, forward strand.
CAGTCAAGCTCCCTTGTGCCTTTACACTCTGCGAATGATTTCCAACCATTCTGAGGGAACCTTTGGGCGCCTCCGTTACTTTTTAGGAGGCGACCGCCCCAGTCAAACTGCCCACCTGACACTGTCTCCCGCCCCGATAAGGGGCGCGGGTTAGAATTTCAATACAGCCAGGGTAGTATCCCACCGACGCCTCCACCGAAGCTGGCGCTCCGGCTTCTCAGGCTCCTACCTATCCTGTACAAGCTGTACCAAAATTCAATATCAGGCTACAGTAAAGCTCCACGGGGTCTTTCCGTCCTGTCGCGGGTAACCTGCATCTTCACAGGTACTATAATTTCACCGAGTCTCTCGTTGAGACAGTGCCCAGATCGTTACGCCTTTCGTGCGGGTCGGAACTTACCCGACAAGGAATTTCGCTACCTTAGGACCGTTATAGTTACGGCCGCCGTTTACTGGGGCTTCGATTCAAAGCTTCGCTTGCGCTAACCTCTCCTCTTAACCTTCCAGCACCGGGCAGGCGTCAGCCCCTATACTTCGCCTTGCGGCTTCGCAGAGACCTGTGTTTTTGCTAAACAGTCGCCTGGGCCTATTCACTGCGGCTCATCAGGGCTATTCACCCTAATGAGCACCCCTTCTCCCGAAGTTACGGGGTCATTTTGCCGAGTTCCTTAACGAGAGTTCTCTCGCTCACCTTAGGATTCTCTCCTCGCCTACCTGTGTCGGTTTGCGGTACGGGCACCTTTTCCCTCGCTAGAGGCTTTTCTTGGCAGTGTGGAATCAGGAACTTCGGTACTAAATTTCCCTCGCCGTCACAGCTCAGCCTGTGTGGTAACGGGATTTGCCTCGTTACCGGCCTAACTGCTTGGACGCGCTAATCCAGCAGCGCGCTTACCCTATCCTCCTGCGTCCCCCCATTGCTCAAACGGTAAAGAGGTGGTACAGGAATATCAACCTGTTGTCCATCGCCTACGCTTTTCAGCCTCGGCTTAGGTCCCGACTAACCCTGAGCGGACGAGCCTTCCTCAGGAAACCTTAGGCATTCGGTGGATGGGATTCTCACCCATCTTTCGCTACTCATACCGGCATTCTCACTTCTAAGCGCTCCACCAGTCCTTGCGGTCTGGCTTCAACGCCCTTAGAACGCTCTCCTACCACTGACATCGGAAGATGTCAATCCACAGCTTCGGTGATACGTTTAGCCCCGGTACATTTTCGGCGCGGAGTCACTCGACCAGTGAGCTATTACGCACTCTTTAAATGGTGGCTGCTTCTAAGCCAACATCCTGGTTGTCTAAGCAACTCCACATCCTTTTCCACTTAACGTATACTTTGGGACCTTAGCTGGTGGTCTGGGCTGTTTCCCTCTTGACTACGGATCTTATCACTCGCAGTCTGACTCCCATGGATAAGTCTTTGGCATTCGGAGTTTGTCTGAATTCGGTAACCCGATGGGGGCCCCTAGTCCAAACAGTGCTCTACCTCCAAGACTCTTACTACATGAGGCTAGCCCTAAAGCTATTTCGGAGAGAACCAGCTATCTCCAAGTTCGATTGGAATTTCTCCGCTACCCACACCTCATCCCCGCACTTTTCAACGTGCGTGGGTTCGGGCCTCCATCCAGTGTTACCTGGACTTCACCCTGGACATGGGTAGATCACCTGGTTTCGGGTCTACGACCACATACTCATTCGCCCTATTCAGACTCGCTTTCGCTGCGGCTCCGTCTCATCAACTTAACCTCGCATGTAATCGTAACTCGCCGGTTCATTCTACAAAAGGCACGCTATCACCCATTAACGGGCTCTAACTACTTGTAGGCACACGGTTTCAGGATCTCTTTCACTCCCCTTCCGGGGTGCTTTTCACCTTTCCCTCACGGTACTGGTTCACTATCGGTCACTAGGGAGTATTTAGCCTTGGGAGATGGTCCTCCCTGCTTCCGACGGGATTTCTCGTGTCCCGCCGTACTCAGGATCCACTCTGGAGGGAACGAAGTTTCAACTACAGGGCTTTTACCTTCTCTGGCCGGCCTTTCCAGACCTGTTCATTTACCTCGTTCCTTTGTAACTCCGTGTAGAGTGTCCTACAACCCCAAGAGGCAAGCCTCTTGGTTTGGGCTAATCCCGTTTCGCTCGCCGCTACTCAGGGAATCGCATTTGCTTTCTCTTCCTCCGGGTACTTAGATGTTTCAGTTCCCCGGGTCTGCCTTCTATACCCTATGTATTCAGGTAAAGATCCTATCCCATTACGGATAGGGGTTTCCCCATTCGGAAATCTCCGGATCAAAGCTTACTTACAGCTCCCCGAAGCATATCGGTGTTAGTACCGTCCTTCATCGGCTCCTAGTGCCAAGGCATTCACCGTGCGCCCTTTCTAACTTAACCTACTTCGGCCAATGATAAGCGGCGAATCTCTGCGTCAGCTCCGTCACTGTGCTCCTCACGTACTCTCGTACGCTCCGGTGCTCGTTCGGTCGCTTCCTTGATCTTCTTGCTTCTCATTGCCCTCATGGTTTGTGCTCTTACTTCGTTTTAAAACAAAAATAAGAGAAAAAAACTAAGATGGCGATTACTCGGTTATTGCTTCTTCATTAACGTTATCTAGTTTTCAAAGAACGAATCTTTCATTGAGAGATTGAACTCTCAAAACTGAACGAACAAAACACGTCGCGTTTCATGTAAATATCCTTAGAAAGGAGGTGATCCAGCCGCACCTTCCGATACGGCTACCTTGTTACGACTTCACCCCAATCATCTGTCCCACCTTAGGCGGCTGGCTCCAAAAGGTTACCCCACCGACTTCGGGTGTTACAAACTCTCGTGGTGTGACGGGCGGTGTGTACAAGGCCCGGGAACGTATTCACCGCGGCATGCTGATCCGCGATTACTAGCGATTCCGGCTTCATGCAGGCGAGTTGCAGCCTGCAATCCGAACTGAGAATGGTTTTATGGGATTCGCTTAACCTCGCGGTCTCGCAGCCCTTTGTACCATCCATTGTAGCACGTGTGTAGCCCAGGTCATAAGGGGCATGATGATTTGACGTCATCCCCACCTTCCTCCGGTTTGTCACCGGCAGTCACCTTAGAGTGCCCAACTGAATGCTGGCAACTAAGATCAAGGGTTGCGCTCGTTGCGGGACTTAACCCAACATCTCACGACACGAGCTGACGACAACCATGCACCACCTGTCATCCTGTCCCCCGAAGGGGAACGCCCTATCTCTAGGGTTGTCAGGAGATGTCAAGACCTGGTAAGGTTCTTCGCGTTGCTTCGAATTAAACCACATGCTCCACCGCTTGTGCGGGCCCCCGTCAATTCCTTTGAGTTTCAGCCTTGCGGCCGTACTCCCCAGGCGGAGTGCTTAATGCGTTTGCTGCAGCACTAAAGGGCGGAAACCCTCTAACACTTAGCACTCATCGTTTACGGCGTGGACTACCAGGGTATCTAATCCTGTTTGCTCCCCACGCTTTCGCGCCTCAGCGTCAGTTACAGACCAAAGAGTCGCCTTCGCCACTGGTGTTCCTCCACATCTCTACGCATTTCACCGCTACACGTGGAATTCCACTCTTCTCTTCTGCACTCAAGTTCCCCAGTTTCCAATGACCCTCCCCGGTTGAGCCGGGGGCTTTCACATCAGACTTAAGGAACCGCCTGCGCGCGCTTTACGCCCAATAATTCCGGACAACGCTTGCCACCTACGTATTACCGCGGCTGCTGGCACGTAGTTAGCCGTGGCTTTCTGGTTAGGTACCGTCAAGGTACCGGCAGTTACTCCGGTACTTGTTCTTCCCTAACAACAGAGTTTTACGATCCGAAAACCTTCATCACTCACGCGGCGTTGCTCCGTCAGACTTTCGTCCATTGCGGAAGATTCCCTACTGCTGCCTCCCGTAGGAGTCTGGGCCGTGTCTCAGTCCCAGTGTGGCCGATCACCCTCTCAGGTCGGCTACGCATCGTTGCCTTGGTGAGCCGTTACCTCACCAACTAGCTAATGCGCCGCGGGCCCATCTGTAAGTGATAGCCGAAACCATCTTTCAGCTTTCCCTCATGTGAGGGAAAGAATTATCCGGTATTAGCCCCGGTTTCCCGGAGTTATCCCAGTCTTACAGGCAGGTTGCCCACGTGTTACTCACCCGTCCGCCGCTGACTTCAGGGAGCAAGCTCCCATCTGTCCGCTCGACTTGCATGTATTAGGCACGCCGCCAGCGTTCGTCCTGAGCCAGGATCAAACTCTCCATATAAGAGTTGATTAAGCTCATAAGTTGTCTTTTCAAAAAAGACTAAAGAATTAACGTTGACGTTTTTGTTCGTTCAGTTTTCAAAGATCAATCAGAAAGTTTGGAGCGGGTGAAGGGAATCGAACCCTCATCATCAGCTTGGAAGGCTGAGGTTTTACCACTAAACTACACCCGCATATAAAATTATTGTTTCCCGAATGGTCGGGAAGACAGGATTCGAACCTGCGACCCCTTGGTCCCAAACCAAGTGCTCTACCAAGCTGAGCTACTCCCCGTAATATGGCGCGCCCGAGAGGAGTCGAACCCCTAACCTTTTGATCCGTAGTCAAACGCTCTATCCAATTGAGCTACGGGCGCATCTTTTAAAGCAACTCTTATATTATATCAACCTAGATTTCAAAAGTCAACAACTTTTTTGGTGCGGCCGAGAGGACTTGAACCTCCACGGGGTTGCCCCCACTAGGCCCTCAACCTAGCGCGTCTGCCATTCCGCCACGACCGCTTAATGAAGCGACAAGTAACATCATACCAAAACGTAGCACTTATCTCAATGGTAATTAATGGTGCGGGTGAAGGGAGTCGAACCCCCACGCCTTGCGGCGCCAGATCCTAAGTCTGGTGCGTCTGCCAATTCCGCCACACCCGCAATATGAAATTAAAATGGTGAGCCATGAAGGACTCGAACCTTCGACCCTCTGATTAAAAGTCAGATGCTCTACCGACTGAGCTAATGGCTCATACTTTTATGAGACTTCCTAAAGCCTGTTGTGTGCAGTCAGATGTTCCAAAGCTAAACGCTTTGTCACGGATTGCTATTCGGATGAAGAAATTCACTGATGCTGCAATCTGCTCTACCGACTGAGCTAATGGCTCATCAAAAATGGCTGGGCTAGCAGGATTCGAACCTGCGAGTGACGGAGTCAAAGTCCGGTGCCTTACCGCTTGGCTATAGCCCAATAACAAATGGCGGTCCCGACGGGAATCGAACCCGCGATCTCCTGCGTGACAGGCAGGCATGTTAACCGCTACACCACGGGACCATCCACATAAAACCGTCGGAAACAAAAAAGTGACCCGTACGGGATTCGAACCCGTGTTACCGCCGTGAAAGGGCGGTGTCTTAACCGCTTGACCAACGGGCCATTGTGAGAATTTTCTGGCGGAGAAGGAGGGATTTGAACCCTCGCGCCGCTTACGCGACCTACACCCTTAGCAGGGGCGCCTCTTCAGCCACTTGAGTACTTCCCCAAATATGGCTCCGCAGGCAGGATTCGAACCTGCGACCGTTCGGTTAACAGCCGAATGCTCTACCACTGAGCTACTGCGGAATAATAATGAACTTTATCGATAAAACAGTTAACATCTTATCGACTCTTCATATTATAAGGACGGAGGCTATAAAAGTCAAGCTTGTTTTTAGAAGAATTTATTAGCCGTTTATCCTGTTTTGTCCTGCGACAATTATTAAATATAAAGTGTACTTAATCTAATGTCAATTCTTTTTTAAACTAATTTCCCCTTGCATTTACCGCAAACATATTTCCTCGTATCAACCATTCTTTTTCTTTGATAAGTTTGACCGCATTCCTTACACATATAAACAAGAATCTTAGCAGATCTATTTGTTTTTGGATGATCAGGCAAGGCCGAACAAAATCGAGGTGCTCCCACTTTTTTCATTAGCATTCTGAAATCCTGATCACGATGTTTATATCCTTTTCCTTCTAAATGCAAATGATAATGACAAAGCTCGTGCTTAATAATTCCTTCTAATTCTCCGACCCCAAGCTGCTCATAATACTTTTTGTTTATTTCAACATGATGTGAACTCAGCATATATCTTCCGCCAGTCGACCTGAGGCGTGAATTAAAATAAGCCTGATGGCGAAAGGGCTTGCCGAAGCTTTCTAAGGATATCTTTTCAACAAGTGTCTGAAGCTCCTGGTCATTCATAACAATGTTTTTCCTCTCTTATCGTAAACATGACAACCTATTATAGCATACATTATATATACCTATTATAGCTCTGAACTCGCTTTGCTGCCCTAGGGAGCGATTATCAGATTCCAATACACGGGAGGTAAATCAGATGCCTGTATGGTTTCAAAACCAAATCCAGCGTGCTTTTTATGAAAAGGACCGGTATCAGATCAAGCTGCTGAATCAGTGCTGGTTTTTCTATAGAAAGAAACACTGCTCATAAAATATGGCGAGCCTGAGATATACCAGCTAAAAGCAGCTACAGCCCTTTGAAAACCTCACAAGCATAGGCCAAATCACGCTAGAAATATTGATTTCCGGCGTGATTTGGCTTATGACTCGAAGAACAAGCCATTTAAGCCAGCAAAACAAAGGAATGTTAATTAGTTTGGTCAAGCATAGTTAAGGCGACTCTTCCCTTGTGCTTATCAACAGAGTCAACCCAGACTGTTACTACATCCCCAACGGACACGACATCCAGCGGATGTTTGACAAATTGGCGGCTAAGTTTGGATATATGAACAAGGCCATCCTGTTTGACTCCGATATCAACGAATGCACCAAAGTCGACAACATTTCTCACTGTCCCTTGAAGCTCCATCCCTTCCTGCAGATCCTCAAGTTTCAGGACTTCTTTCTTTAGGAGTGGCTTTGGCAGCTCATCACGCGGATCCCTTTCAGGTCTCATTAAGGCATCAATAATATCTCTCAGTGTAAGTTCACCAATTTCAAGCTCCCGGGCTGTCTGGCTGATATTTATGCCTTTTAGTGCTTCCCTTAATGATTGTGTTCCAAGGTCACTGGATTTAAAGCCGAGATTAGCAAGCAATTTATTTACTACTGCATACGTTTCAGGGTGTATACCAGTCCGGTCCAGAGGTTCTTTCCCATCGATAATCCGCAGGAAGCCTATTGCCTGTTCATAGGTTTTGGCGCCAAGGCGCGGAATCTTTTTCAACTGCTTGCGGTCTGTAAATTTCCCTTCTTCTTCTCGTTTCTTGATTATATTCACAGCAACTGTTTTTGAAAGGCCAGCTACATGCTGCAGCAGCGAAGATGAAGCTGTATTTACATTGACACCCACTTGGTTTACCGCTGTCTCTACAACAAAAGAGAGTGATTCTGACAGCTTTTTCTGAGATACGTCATGCTGATATTGGCCAACCCCCACGGACTTGGGATCAATCTTAACCAATTCTGCAAGAGGATCCTGGAGGCGGCGGGCGATGGATACAGCACTCCTTTCTTCCACCTGAAAATCAGGAAACTCTTCTCTGGCAAGGTCTGAGGCAGAATATACGCTCGCCCCTGCTTCATTGACAATTAGGTAGAATATCTCCTCTTTCATGTCCTTTAAAATGTCAGCGATGAACTGCTCGGTTTCCCTTGAGGCGGTTCCATTGCCGATGGCAACCATTTCTACTTTGTAGGTGTTTAGAATATGAACTACTTTCTCTCGTGCTTGTTTCGTTTTGGAAACAGGAGGATGCGGATATATGACACCGATATCAAGTACTTTTCCAGTTTCATCTACAACTGCAAGCTTGCAGCCAGTTCTGTAGGCAGGGTCTACACCCAGTACTATCTTGCCTTTTAATGGGGGCTGAAGCAGCAGTTTTCTGAGATTTTCAGAAAAAATCATGATCGCCTGTTCTTCTGCTTTTTCAGTTAGTTCATTGCGGATTTCACGTTCAATCGAAGGCATAATCAGACGCTTGTATCCATCCTCAATAGCTTCCTTTACAATTGCCCCTGCAGGGGAGCGTTCATCCTTCACCCACTTTTTATACAAGTACTTTAAGATAAATTCGGTATTTGGCTTAATGTTAATCCTTAAAACTTCTTCTTTTTCACCCCGGTTTAATGCAAGTGTGCGGTGTGGAACAATCTTGCTCACTGGTTCCTCATACTCGTAGTACATTTCATAAACGCCTTTTTCGTCAATCTCTTTATTCTTCACAGAAGACTCAATTGTTCCCTTTTTGGCTGTTTCCATACGGATCCATTTTCTGCTTTCTGCTTCATCTGATACCCATTCTGCGATAATATCTTTCGCTCCGGCAATTGCCTCTTCCGTTGTGGTTACTTCCTTTTCATCTGATAAAAATTCTTTTGCCTTTGCAGCAGGGGGTTCATTAAGGGGGAAGGTGAGAAGCCATTCAGCAAACGGTTCAAGCCCTCTTTCCTTTGCCGCAGTTGCTTTTGTGCGGCGCTTTTGCTTATATGGCCGGTATAAGTCTTCTACCTCCTGTAGCTTCACCGCTTTTTCAATGTTGGATTTTAACTCTTTTGTCAGCTTGCCCTGCTCTTCAATTAAGCGGACTACCTCTTCTTTACGCTGATTGAGATTTTGTATGTATTGCCAGCGCTCCATGATATCCCGAATTTGAACTTCATCCAGTGCACCTGTCTGTTCCTTTCTGTATCGGGCAATGAACGGGACTGTGTTCCCTTCTTCCAATAAGCTGATTGTGTTTTTTACTTGTTTAATGGCTATTGATAATTCTCCAGCGATTAGGTTTAGTACTTGATTTTGTCTATCCAAAGTTTTTTCCAAGATCATTCCTCCATCATAGAGTCTCACTTTTCATTTTATCAAAAAGAAAAACAAAAAGCTTACCCTGTTCTAGAGTAAGCTTCCAAGTATGAAAGTAGCATCATCTGAGGTAGATGGATACTGCTTTTTTATATCTTCCGAGATAAGATCAATAGGGAGAAATGCTTTCAGCAAAGTTTTAACCCCTTGAATATTCAAGCCATCTGAGTATATCAAAAACTTAGATTCCGCTTCATACGTAAACCGCTGGGTATGAAACACCTGCGGCCTTCCTGACAGATATCCAGTTACAGGCAGAGGATATGTGAGTTTCCCAGTAGATGAATAAAGGAAAAACCGAATATTCCCTACACAGCTGTATACAAATTCCCTGGAGGCAAAATGGACTTTAAACAGTGCTACTGCTGCTCCTCTTTTCTGTAAAAGAACATCGTTGCAAAGCTTCATGAGCGTATCTACATCTTTCTCATGATGCTGCTCTACGACAGAAACAACAGCAGAAGAAGCTTCATACGCGAATTCCCCGCTTCCAAGGCCATCTGCCAGCACACATACAAAGTATTCATCAGTTGCGGTGAAGTAATATCCATCACCGCAAAAAGCTTTGCCATCTTTAGCTGTCTGGTGAGCAATCACTTCGATGTTATCTCCAACCAATTTGGTCATGAAAGGCACTCCGAGTTATTTGTTTCAGAGTGGATCGCTTCCTGAAGCTTTTTGATTGCACGGCGCTGAAGTCTCGAGACATGCATCTGGGAAATCCCCAGTTTATCTCCAGCTTCTTTTTGGCTCATATTCTCAAGATATGTGTATTGTATAATTAATTTCTCTCTCTCAGACAGGACATGCAGTACTTTATCAAGAACTAGCATTTGATTTACTTTTTCATAGCCCTCGTCTTCATTTCCGACGATATCCAGCAATGTAACTGTTCCGCCATCAGAATCAGCCTCGATTGAATGGTCAACAGAAAGCGCCTGATAGCTTTTTCCCATTTCCATTGCCTCGAGCACTTCTTCTTCTGATACACCCAGCACATCGGCTATTTCGTCCACTCTTGGAGACCTATGAAGTTCTGTTGTGAGCTCTTCAACGGTCGCTTTAATTTTTGGTCCCAATTCCTTTATGCGGCGCGGAACATGAACACTCCAAGTTTTATCCCTTAAGAAGCGCTTAATTTCGCCGATAATCGTAGGAACTGCAAAGGCCTCAAACGTTTTGCCAAAAGACTCATCATAGCGGCGGATAGCCCCTAATAAGCCGATAATGCCCACCTGGACAATATCCTCATGATAAGATCTTCCCTTTGAGTACTTGCGGGCAATGGCTTCAACTAAATTCTGATATTGGAATACCAGGGTGTTTTGAGCATCTTCATCCTGGTGAAGCTGGTAGGCTTTGATTAAAGCATTTGTTTCTTCTTTGGATTTTTGGTTAGGTTGAGATTGTTTTTGCATCCCTCTCCACCTGCTCTCCCTCTAGGTATTTGGTCATAAAGACCGTAACACCCTCTTTGTGATGAATTCTTACTTCATCCATCAATGTTTCAATCAGGTATAGACCCAAGCCTCCTTCACGCAGGAATTCCACAGAATCAGTCTGGTCGTATGGTCCAATGCCTTGTCTTGCAGATTGGAAGTCAAAACTTTTTCCGCTGTCTGCGACCATTACCTCAAGACGGTCAGTGTATAAACCGAACCCGATGACTACTTCTCCTTGCTCATTCTGCTTGTATGCGTGTTGGACTGCATTGGTGCAAGCTTCACTTGTAGCGATTTTAAGATCTTCAATTTCTTCATATGCAAATCCCATTCTGCTGGCAATCCCCGATAGCGTCAGGCGGATTACCCCAACAAATTCCGGCTTGGCCGGAATTTCACCTCAATATAATCAAATGGCTCGTTCATTGTACTCCACCTTCAATCCCGCTGTTAATATCGATAATATCGGCTAGGCCTGTAATTTCGAAAAGTCTCTTTAAACGGTCTGATAAGCCAACAATCTGGAATTTGCCGTTATTGGCTCGGACATTTTTAAATACACCAACAAATACACCTAAGCCGGTACTATCCATATAAGAGACTTCAGATAGGTTGACCACCATTTCCACGCCTTCTTTTTCTGTTAAAGGAAAAAGCTCTTCGCGGAGTTTAGGTGCTGTATACGCATCAATTTCTCCGCTTACCATTGCTTCAATCAGCATATCATTTTCTTTTACATCTATTGTAATATTCATAACTGACCCACCTCTTTACATGTCAACTGCTTTTTACTAGTTACCCGTTTTTAAAACCCGTTAAACATTTCTTTTTAAAATAATTAAGGTAAAATCGTCCCGCAATTGAAAATGCTGAAGTTTTTCAAGTTCTTTATATACGCTATTAACAATTTCCTGTGCACTTAAATGAATGTATTTCTTGATTAATTCCAGCAATGATTCCTTTTCTATAAACCCTTCTTCTGTACGGCATTCAGTAACCCCATCTGACATTAATATAATCATATCTCCTGGATTTACTCCTTTTTCGTACTGGCGGTATTTAGTTTTTTTATCAATGCCGAGAAGCAGGCCTTTCGCTGTCAGTTCGGTAAATTCACCTGTCTCAGCCACAAAGAAAAGTCCTGGTTCATGTCCGGCAGAACCATAAGAGAACATATGGCTGTTCGTATCATATATTCCATAAAACATAGTAATGAACATTGTTAAATCTACGTTCTGTTCTACGACCCGGTTTAGATTTTCCAGGACCGTTTTAGGGTCATTGCGGTTTTCAGGCAAACTGTCCATGGCATATTTAATCATGGACATACACAAGGCTGCCGGAAGACCTTTACCAATGACATCAGCTATTGCAATGCTGATCGTGCTGTTTTCATCCTGAACAAAGTGGAAATAATCACCGTTCATATGTTTAGCAGGAACACTTATGGCACCGATATCTAAACCTTCAACAGAAGGTACCTGCGTCCCCAGCAGGGTTTGCTGGACGTTCGCAGCTATTTCCATTTCTGTCCTGAGTTCCTGCTGAATATGCTTTAAGTTCTGATGCTCCCGATAAGCAAAACCATAGCCTATCATGACTTCCAGAAGGATATCAAAAGAATGGTGAACATACTCAGGCAAGTCCGGATAAAGTTCACCCATCAGACTTTTATGAACGCTGATAATCTCTTCAGGAGAGATTTTGTGCTCGATCGACTTCCTGCTGAACTTCTGGCCTTGATACAAAGCCTGTTCAGATTGTTCTTTAATATAATTCTCAAGAATATCCCGATACTTTGATTCCATCATTTCTCGGAAATCCATACCGCTTCCCCCTAACGAAGCCACTTAGTTGCTCTTATATCTGTTCCGGTTCCAGGATTGGAGTCAATTAAGAACTCATCCATTAACCGCTTCACACCCGGCAGGCCGGCTCCTAATCCCCCTGATGTCGAGAATCCGTCTTCCATTACTTGGCGTAAATCATTGATTCCAGGGCCGCTGTCTACAGCAACTATACGCAATCCCGCTTTTCCGCCGTCGTATATTTTTTCAATACAGACTTGCCCCTGTCCGGCGTATAAATATATATTCCGGGCAAGTTCACTAATGGCTGTGGTGATTCTAGCCTGGTCAACTGTACCAAAACCAAGCTCTTTAGCAACATTCCGCCCAAGCTGGCGGGCTGCAACGATGTCCCATTCGTTTATGATTTTAACGCAGGATTGGTTTTCCATACAGTTACTCCCCCAATTCCTGTTGTAATTTCTCCAAACCTTTTTCTAGATCTAATGCAGTAAGGACATCATCTAACCCAATACCTAACTCAATAAGCGTAATTGCTACGGCAGGCTGTATCCCGGTTATGACTACTTTTGCACCCATCAGTTTGGACATATTTATTACGTCGCCGAGAACTTTTGCGATGAATGAATCAATAAAGTCAATGGATGTTAAATCAATCACGACTCCATTTGCGCTGGTCTCATGGATTTTATGGAGCAGATCCTCCTGAAACTGCAAAGCAGTCTGGTCATCCAATTCCCACTGGATGGAGACTAATAGGCAATCGTTCAGTTTTAAAATTGGGATTCTCACTCTCATTCCACTCCCTCCACATTCACAATTTTGCGGCTGGTTAACTCAAGCGCCGCTTCTACACCCTTTTTCAAGGTATTCTTTGTAGTAAACTGATTTAAATCAATTCCCAGATTTACAATGGTCTGGGCAATTTCCGGACGGATGCCTACAAGCATGCATTTCGCTCCGACAAGCCTTACAGCATCAGCAGCCTGTATGATATGATGGGCTACCATCGTATCAACAACCGGCACACCTGTTATATCAATAAGCACCACTTCTGAACGGTGTTTTACTACTCCATTTAAAAGGTTCTCCATAATCTGCTTCGCCCGCTCCGTATCAATTGTACCGACAAGAGGCATGACTGTAATTCCTTCGAATACAGGAATCAGCGGCGCAGATAGTTCCTGAAGCGCAATTTTTTGGAGGGACACAGTTCGTTCCCAAGTGGTTGAATACATATTTACCACTTCATTGACCATGGGAGTCATCCAGCTGTCAAACTCGTAAATGAATTTCATTTGATTTTCCTGGGTGACAATCCCCGTTTCCTGCATGTCCTCAAACACAATCTTTCCGAAGGTTTGGAGACCTTTTGTCACAAAACTGAGCGGCCAGCCCAACCGTACGATTTTCTCTGAGAAATCACTCAATTTTGAAGTGAATTCCTCATTTGAACTTTTTATATTTGAAATAATCAGGTCAATGAATTCCCGGCTTGTCCCGATAAATACCTGATCAGATACAACCTTCGTAACTCTTTCATCCGCATTTTCCTTTGTGGCCTCCAGCCACTCATTGAATATGGAATCTTTGTTGTTTTGTATATAATTCAATATTGTGGAATTCATTTGTTCCTCCCTATTTTAGCATATATCTATTATTAGCCTTCCAATTCCCCTTTATTGTACAGAAGATAAAAAAACCTTCCTGTTCCGTATATATCAATTAAATGATAACAGTGAATGCCAGTCAAATGATACCTATATGATGCCGAATCAATAAACTCCAATCTTTGGTTAATTCGACAATTTATTATTAAATCCCTTTTTTCCCTTCACAACTTGGCAGATTTCCATTGAATATCGAAGTGTATGCTTCATAAGAAACGGGTATATTTACAAAACCAGTCAATTTTATATAATAAACGACTTTCTGTTTTACCCTCTTTATAAGAAACTAAACCTTTTTGCTGTATAAAAAACAAAAAACGCCCTTCAAAAGAGCGTTTGTTAAAATTCGATGAGGCCTAAGCTGATTTGCACGGCTTCATCCACTTTTTCCATCATTTCGTCATCGAGATGGGTTATTTTATCGGTTAAGCGTTGTTTATCAATTGTACGAATCTGTTCTAATAAGATGACCGAATCCCTTTCAAAACCATAACGCTTCGCATCAATTTCAACGTGAGTAGGCAGCTTCGCTTTTTGAATCTGAGCTGTGATTGCTGCAACAATTACTGTGGGACTAAACCGATTCCCGATGTCGTTTTGGATGACAAGCACTGGACGGACGCCGCCTTGTTCTGAACCAACAACTGGGGATAGGTCTGCAAAATAAACGTCACCACGTTTGACAATCAAGGGATTATCCTCCGCTTACTAGACGTTCAACTGTGTGTTCTGCCTCGTATTCCGCTTGAAATGCTTCAGATGCAATCGTCAAATTTATTTTCGCCATCTCCATGTAGCCTCGTCTCATGGACTCGCGAATTTGTCTCTTTTTGCGTTCGCGCAAATACATTTTGGTTGCCTGATAAATGAATTCGCTCCGGTTAACGTTTTCCTGTTTTGCAAATCCGTCTAACTCGGTTAAAAGATGCTGCGGTAACTTTACCATTATCTCTGTTGTTGTGCTGGAATCAGACACAAACATACACCTCCACCATCACTACACACCATTTTTATATCTACCATTTTCAATATTACCATTTATAAAGCCCAATGCAAAGGGGATTCTTTAATTCTTCTGTATTATCGTCCAAAAAAATAGTATTTTATGCATGATTTCAGAAAAGCGGAAGCGCCTTGCTCACCCCCGACAAGCACAAGACGGGCCTCACGGAAAGGCGTTCTTTGCCTTTTTGGGAGGAATGGCTTGTGACCTCGAGGGGTAGGCGCTGAAGCTAGACAGTTAACTAACTTCAGAGTTCATCATTCTTATCTTTTCAGAAAGCCGCCGCGCTTATTCCATACCTTTTTCCGGGCGATAGCTTAGCTGGGCAGCAAATAAAGTTTTTTACGATTATAGCAGATAATTAATTCCCCCGATAATTTTACCATCTCTTTTATATATGCGCGGAACCCGGGAAGATACCATGCAGGTTACTTCATAGTTGATGGTTTCAAGTTTTTCGGCGATTTCGTCAACCGGAATCTTTTCTTCCCCCTGCTCGCCGATCAGGGTTACTTTTGTACCGACAGGCATTTCATGCGGAAGCTTAATCATGCATTGATCCATACAAACTCTTCCAACAATTGGAACCCTCAATCCTTCAGCAAGAACCTCCTGCCCCTGAAGTTTTCGTATCCAGCCATCCGCATAGCCGATCGGCAAAGTTGCAATCCATTCATCTTCTTGTGCCTCATAAGTCGCCCCATAGCTGACCTTCTCGCCTTTATGAAGCTTTTTCACATGAACAATAGAGGTATGGAGAGAAAAAGCTTCTTTCAGAGGGAAAGGAAGATCAGACTTAATTTCCATGGAAGGAGCCAGGCCGTACATACTGATCCCCATTCTGACAGCATTGAAGTGGGCTTTGGGAAATCTAAGGCCCGCCGCGCTGTTGCTGGTATGGATATACTTTGGCAAAGTCTCCAGCCAGCTGGTCATTTCCTCAAATCTGCTCAGCTGCTTTTCAAAATAAGCATTCTCCAATGAATCCGCTGTGGCAAAATGCGTGAACACCCCTTCAAGCATAAAACGCTTGTCCTTTTTGATAACGCTCTCAATTCCCGCAAGCTCATCACGGCTTCGAATACCCAGGCGCCCCATGCCTGTATCAAACTTTAAATGGATATTCAGGACTTCTCCGTCTTCCACATATTCGTATGCTTGTGATAGCCACTCCTTTTGAAAAACGGTCAGGGCAATATTCTTTGCAGCTGCTTCGCCTGCATGCTCCGGGCGGCTCGCTCCCATTACTAAGATCGGCGCTGCAATCTTTTTATTTCTCAATGCCATCGCCTCATCCAGGGTGGCAACAGCCAGAGAGGATGCTCCCGCATCCAGGGCCGCTTCCGCCACAGCTGCATCTCCATGCCCATACCCATTTGCCTTCACAACCGCAATGACGTTTGTCCCTTCTTCTGCATGTTTTTTCATTGACTCTACATTATATGAAATATGATCCAGATTTATCTCTGCCCAAGTGTCCCGGTACATTTTTGTTTGTTCATTCATCGATGTATTCACGTCCTTTAGCCATTGCTTCTCTACATGTCGATTATCAAACTCTGGCAGAGGGTTTGTCAAATGCTTATTTTTATCAAAAGGCTTTGAAAGATGATTTCCCATGCCGGCAGCATAAAAAAAACAGGCCCCCTTTGAGACCTGCTTTTTGCCGGTGATTTATTTCACCATTTCCCCCTGTACAGTGCGGGCAATTTCGGACATTTCTTCAGGTGATAAATCATTGGATGCAATCATATAATCCACACCCTGGTAGGTCCAGGAAATGGTGTTGTCAGAAAGTGCACCAATGGTGAAGCCAAGGTCAACAGGCTCGCCCTTCACTGAAGTAACGACGGATGATGTCGGCATGACAGCGGCCTTTTCCTGCACAAGAGTGAAGGATTTTTCTCCATCGTACGTCAATACAACGCGCTTGCCATCTTCTGTTTGAACTTCCTGCTCATCAACCAGCTTTACATCAGCCATATCCATCTGCGGATATTTAACCGCGAATTCCTGATCCTCCACTTCAGCCATCACCGGCACTTCGAGCTGTGCTCCTGTCATGTTCTTCTGCATGTCAAAATCTTTCTTATCGAAGCTGGCATTAAACTTTACATTTGAAAATTCTACTGTTACAAGTGCATTTTTATCAGGATCCATAACCTTCACACTGACTGGGGATAAATCGGACTTCTTGAGCTTGATTTCCTGGACAGGAAGCATCTGATTATTTTGATAGCGTGTTTTTGTTTCAAACACATAATGATCTTTTGTAGCGGAGAACTTAGCTTCTTTATCCTCCATAATGTCCTTGACTAATGATTCATATAAATAAGCCTGGCTGCTGTTCTGCGGCCAATCGCTCTGGAAACGGAAGCTCTTGTTCAGCGCAGGAGTGAGGACAAATACACCGTCATCGTTGCGCAGAATCATTTGGCTTTGTTCCTTTTGGGCGTTTTTCAGGTTCACCCGGTAAAAGTCAGGCTCCTTATGCCATACTTCAATATCGTAGGTTTGCGGGTCAGTCCCCATCTGCAGAGTCATCTTGGCCTCTGCCTTGTATCCTTTAATGTCTTCAAGCTTATTGTTAAGATCCTTTACGACGTCTTCCTGTGATTTAGTTCCACAGGCAGACAATGCAAGAACTACCAAAAGCCCGGCAAGCAGCATGAACCACTTTTTCTTCATTCCTTCAGCCCCTTTGTCTCATTTCAGTGAGATCGGCCCAACTTCCGGCCTGTCTCTCCTATCGCATTATGAATATATGAGACAACCTTAGGGAATATGCTAGGAGGAATGACAAGCTTTGAAATTCTTCAGCCTGCCAAATATCAAGTTTTTTCTATAACCACCTGAGCCACCGCATATTCTCTGCTATGGGAAATCGACAAGTGTATCCCATCTTTAAATGGCTTCGAAATATATGGCTTTCCCTTTTCATCCTTTTCAATTTCAATATCCTGAAAGGAAAGTTCTTCCCCAATACCAGTGCCCCACGCCTTTGAAAAGGCTTCTTTTGCCGCGAACCTCCCGGCAAGAAATTCAGCCTGTCTCTTTTCCGGCAAGCGGCGATAGCCATCCTGCTCTTTTGGTGTCAAAATCCGTTCAGGAAACCGCTCCTGCCTGGCAATAATTTTTCGTATGCGCTCCAGATCTGCAATATCAATCCCAATACCGGAAATCATCTCTCATCTTCCTTCTATTTATATTATTCGCTGCATAAAGAATACAGTAGAAGCAGTATTATGTACACATTATCCAATGAATAAGTGTTATGGCATGCTGAAAAACTGCTTTTCAGGCTATGATGTAGATACACGGTCCAACAATTCAAGCACGGAGGAGAGCCATGTTTACAAGAACGGAAAGCTTTAAGGAATTTATCCGCTACTACCCTGTTGTTTCTGCTATCATTTGTATCCATATTATCATCTATCTATTAACAGTCGTTCCCCTATTTCCAAATACACTTATTTTCGAAAAGCTTGCAGGTGTCAATTTATATATTGTTCAAGGTGAATACTGGCGGCTGCTGAGCCCAATCATACTGCACAGCGGTTTCCCCCATGTTTTATTCAACAGCTTTTCTCTTGTTCTCTTCGGCCCTGTACTGGAACGAATGCTCGGGAAAACCAGATTCATCCTCCTTTACATCACAGCTGGTGCAGCAGCAAATATTGCAACACTGCTTCTTGAACCTTTGACATATATTCATGTGGGTGCCAGTGGTGCGATCTTTGGCCTGTTCGGATACTTTGCGGCAATCATTGTATTCCGAAAAGAACTTTTATCCAGGGAAAACTCACAAATCATACTGACCATTACGATAATCGGCGTAATCATGACCTTTCTGCAGCCAAACATTAATGTTACAGCCCATTTATTCGGCCTGCTTGCAGGTTTCCTGATTGGTGCGGCATCACTTGCCAAAGGACGTACATCTTCTTCATCCGGCATAATACGGCCCGGAGGTCTTGCCGGCATCAGGCCTTCATTAAAAGGGGTGCCCGCATCAAGGCTTGTTCTCTGGGGAATCATTATCATTTTGGCTGTCCTGGGGTTTTTATCCAGATAATCCTAGTCCAAAAGCTGGAGCGCCTTGATCAGATGAACTCCGTCTAAAAACCGCCACGTCCTGGCATACGCTGAAGCCAGCACATCCTGTGCAAGTCCGGCAGGCATAAGACGAATTATGCAGGAAACCTTCCAAAGCAAGCTTTTGTCGGGCGATACATCTCTGCCGAAGCGTTTCTGATTTCTGTTGGCTTATGACCCGAGGGGCTAGGAGCTGGATGCAGACAGCCTTTCCACAGAGTTTCACACTGATCCATTTTATAGTTTCCTATACAACAAAAAAAGCGCTCATAGGCGCTTTTCCTTTTTCAAATAACTTCTGTTTAATCCAGTATAAGAATACCACTTATAAATAGCATACACTTCTCCACGGTCAAGATCAGGAACCGTTCCGCCTGTCCCCCCAATCCCTGACATGGCCACAGCTTCTATGGTAGCCAGACTGCGCCTTTTCTGAAAATAACTTTCGCTCATGGTGAGGGACTGTATTCGATTTCTTTTCATAAAGACAGTCGTCCTTACAATCCCGCGATATCTGAGAGCAAGCTGCTGAGAACTGATATCCCAGCCTGCATCCCTGTATTTGAGATACGACCATCCCAAAGAAAGGATCAGCAGCACTAAAGAAAAGTATCCCCATGGCCTGAAAAAGAGGAGCGGCACAGCCACAAAAGGCAGTGCCCACAGAAACCCTCTCCATAAATAGCGGTTAAGCGCCCTTTTTGGAGATTTAAAAAATCCGGGCTGCAGTTCATAGTGGGACAAGTGGGGCTTTAATAAACCGGCAATCCGTGTTTTTTTCACAATCGGCAGGATCATAAGGCGCGCGCTTTCATTGTCCTCAATGGAACCTCCTGCACTTTCAATATAGACAGTCGCCAGGCCAAGTGGCTGCCTAAGCAGATTTTCCCTGATCTGAATTGCCTGAATGCGATTCAGCGGAATCGTCATCTGCCTCTTTTCCAGCAGACCTCTTGTGACAATCAACTCCTTATCAGTCTTTATTAAAGTAAAATCGGCATATTTTAGCATACCGCCAATAAGAGCAATAAGCCATGCAATAAAAAAGACGATGAAGACCAGGATACTCACAAATACAATTCCGTTGGCAATAAATCCTTCGAGGCCGGCAAACACCTTTTCATACGGAAGGATCTCTTCAAATTGAAAAACAAAGGCAAAGACAGCCGAAATAACGACACCTGCCCCACCTGAAGTTGATGCCAGAAGGAGCAGCTCGCCAGGAGAAATTTTATAAATCACTTCCCGGTTCTGTAAAGCTGTTTCCATTTCGGAAGGATTCTTTTTAGCAGCTGAAAATGCCTGCTGAATGAATTCTGCATCTTTTTTAGAAATAGCCGTCAATACCGCTTCTGCCTCACCAGCTCCGCTTGAACCGGCTGTCTCCACTTTCATCTTTACAAGGCCAAATGGCCTTTGCAGCAAACCTTCCGATAAGTCTAGACTTTGAATTCTTTCAAGCGGAATATATCTCTTCTTCCTTATCAGAACACCATACTCGATTCGAAGCTCGCCTTCTTCCAGTCTATAAGTATATCTCCACCAGGTAAGGATCCCTATCATAAAAACCGCAATTATGACCCCTAAAGACAGGACAAGCTGAACAATTTCACCATTTCCTCCTCTGCTTCCAAAGACGACAAAAACAAGAAAGGGCACCAGCATTTCCTTTAGGTGTTTCAGGAAATTGGCTACCGCTGATATTGGGTGCAGCCGTTTCGGATTAGACATCATCATCTGCAGCCCTTGCCAGCAAGGAAATGAAAAAGCGCAATTCCTCCGCTTCATCCACATCCAAGGCCGGTATTTCATGAACAGTTGCAGCCGTCGAGATGGTGACAGTAGCAAGACGATATTTACGCAATATCGGCCCTTGCTTGGTATCCACATGCTGCACCCGAATCATGGGAACAAGGGTCCTTTTAATCACAAATATCCCATGTTTGAGTTCTATTTCATTTTCCCGGACCTCATACCTCCATCTTTTCCACCTTAAGGAGGGGAAAATCATAATGACTAGGTAAGCATAAGCTGAATAAAACATTAAGGAAGCCCCAATAACCCAAATAGGCCACTTAAACAGGAAAGCAGCAGCAATTGCTCCCCCTGATAACACAAAAGGAAAAACAGAGTGGATTGTGCCGGAGATTCTCCATGCAAGCAGCCCCCTTGCCGGTATCCTTTTATGCGGCTCTGTAATCATGCAGTACCCCCGCAATTCCATAAAATTAATAGTCATTCAAAAACGCCCAGAGTCAGTTCCTCGCTAAGAACCTCATCAGCACATTTCTTTGGATCAGCTCTTTCACTTCTATAAGTATACATGACAGAAAAAAGAAGTGTCTCCCTTTTATGAAAAAAGCGGGGGTACTACTTATATTTCAAAGCTGGATGAATCAATAAAAGTCAGATCGGGGTTCGTTCTTAAATCTTCAGAAAGCTTAAATAGTGCGCTATCCTTCATTTTCGCTTCGATCATGCAATGAATCTCAGGCACTGACCCCTTAATGTTCTGAAGAAACTCCATGAACATATCAGCATTAATATAATCGGCATGCGCTCTGAAATCTTTGTCTGATTTCGGACTGGAAATATGCATTTTCACAGGCAATTCTGAATGATCCCATGTCGCTGCGACCCTTTCCCATTGCTCCGTCCAGTTATCATTCTCAAAATTGGCAAGGTGATGGTGGTAATCAAATACAAGCGGAATCCCAAGCTTTTCACAAAGATAAAGCGTATCATCAAGGGTAAAGGTGGTATCGTCATTCTCGAGGATAATCATTTGCTGGATTCCTGAAGGTGTAAAGCCCCAATTATGGATAAATTGTTCGAGAGCCTTCTCTTTATCATCATATCCTCCGCCCACATGCAGAACACAGCGGTGAGCTGGATTCAGCCTCATGCCTTTCAGCAGGGCTTCATGCATTGCCAGTGTTTTAATGGACATATTCAATGTATCAACTTTCGGTGTATTAAGGAGCACAAAATGGTCTGGATGAAAATCCACCCGCATAGGGTGTCCATCCAGAAAGTCACCAATTTTGGATAGAGCTTCTTTAAGAGAGTGCATATACTTCCAATCAGAAAGTTCCTCATGATTGGCAAGAGGAATCAGCCGGGAGCTAAAGCGAAAAAAATGGATATCATGGGCCACATTGTGCTTTAGCAGCCTTAGGCAGTTTTCGAGATTTGATACGGCAATCCGCTCCAGTCTTGCTATAGCCGCCTCGCGGTCTTTAATGGCCGAGAATTGCTTAAACGTCATCGTTTGCGATGGTGACGCGTTTTTCAGATTCATACTCATCGCGACATACCCAAGGCGTACAATCGTCATGTCGATTCCTCCCGCATTGTTTTTCCCTTAGTATGTACGGCTGCCGCTGAGAAATTGCAGATGGATGGCCCTTATAATAGTGGGAGCAAATTAAAAAGAAAAGGAGAGCAGAATCTCTGCTCTCCTTTTTAAAGTAACCGTTTAACGATAGCTGCTGCTGCTATTTGAACGGTTATTGTGGCTTTGACGTTTTCCAGTGTGGCCTTGACGGGATTTATATGATCCTTTCTGGCCTCCTTGTCTGCCTTTTCCGTTATAGCCTCCGCGGCTGCGGTCATTCGGCTTTCTGTCGCGCTTAGATGGAAGCGGCTTTTCCTCTGTTAATTTAACAGGAGTTGTATCCGGTTCTTTTGTCAGCATCTTCAGCACGGCTTGAACCACTGTTGAAGCATCCTTTTGTGCAAGGAGCTCATCAGCTGCTTCTTTATAGCTCTCAAGATTGTTTTCCTCAATGGTTTGCATGATTTTTTCCATGACTGCTTTCTGCTGGCCTTCAAGGGCCTCATCCAGTGTTGGAGCATCCATGCGTTCCATTTTCCTCTTGGTTGTACGTTCTACGACATGCAGATACGATTTTTCGCGCGGATTAATGAATGTCATCGCAACACCTGTTTTTCCAGCACGTCCTGTACGGCCGATGCGGTGAACATAGCTTTCAGGATCCTGAGGAATATCAAAATTGTATACATGTGTGACACCGGAAATATCCAAGCCTCGTGCAGCAACATCTGTTGCAACGAGGACGTCAATGCTTCCCTCTTTGAACTTGCGAAGAACAGAAATCCTTTTAGCCTGGCTTAAGTCACCGTGGATTCCTTCAGCCATGTATCCGCGAAGATTCAAGGCTTCAGCCAGTTCATCGACACGGCGCTTTGTACGTCCGAATACGATTGCCAATTCCGGTGATTGAATATCCAGAAGTCTTGTCAGCACATCAAATTTATTCTTTTCATGCACTTCAATATAGTATTGTTCAATAGATGATACAGTCATTTCCTTTGCTTTTACGCGGACAATTTGGGGTTCCTTCATGAAGCGTTCTGCCATTCTGCGGATTGGCGCAGGCATTGTAGCAGAGAAAAGCAGGGTCTGGCGCTCTTCCGGAATTTGGGCAAGGATTGCTTCAATATCATCAATGAATCCCATGTTAAGCATTTCATCCGCTTCGTCAAGAATGGCTGTATGGACATGGTCAAGACGCATTGTTTTGCGGTTTATGTGGTCCAAAATACGTCCTGGCGTTCCAACAATGATATGCGGTTTGTTCTTCAAGGCGCGGATTTGGCGATTAATATCCTGCCCTCCATAAATGGATAGGACTTTCGTTCTTTTGCCGTAGCCGATTTTATACAGTTCTTCCGATACCTGAATTGCCAGCTCGCGAGTCGGAGCAATCACAATTCCCTGAATGAAATCCTTCGTGTTGTCGATTTTATCAATCATCGGGATTCCGAATGCAGCAGTTTTTCCTGTTCCTGTCTGCGCCTGACCGATCAGGTCTTTATTCTCTAAACTTAACGGAATGGTCTGGGCCTGAATAGGAGTCGCTTCTTCAAATCCCATTCGCTTCAGTGATTTCATTGTCGCCGGGCTGATGCCCAAGTCTTGAAACTTTGTCAATGTATTCATTCTCCTTCTAATCATAGAAAAATTTTGTCCCTGCAAACCTGCAGGCAGGAATTCTCCTGAAAATTGGCCTATGAGTCACTCTTCCGGACGATTATAAGAAAAGTTAGGGCACCCCGTAAGGAGCCTTTTAACCGGCAGTACCCGGTCTCTAGATGCTTTAACTTCTTATTTTTATAAAAAGTGCGGTTATGTTTCGTTAAGAAGAGTCCCACTCACTATGAAACCCGCTTGAGGAAAGGATGAGGGTAAATTCTATCCAAATTGTTCACGGACAATCAGGTCTCTAAAAATGAGTTCTAACAACGAGAAAGCACTCATCTATTTATGGCCATACTGAAGTATGACGTTCTCCGCAATACCTCTGTATTTAATGAAAAAAGACATTCTCCTGCTGGAGCATGTCCGGGTTCTCAAAAGAAGTTCCTGTTGGCACTTTGGTGTTTATATTACCATTTTCAAGTAAGCATTGCAAACTTGAAGGCTGGCTGAAAACCTTATCATTCCGGCTTTTTTTGAAGAAAACCAAGGATCTCCTGAAAGAGGCGTTCCCCTTCTCCGCAATGGCAGATAAGATGTTTGGAGTCCTTTATAAAAATTAATTTTTTGGCCGATGAACTTATATTATTGTATAAATATCTGGCACTTCGCGGAGGCACCACTCCATCACTTTCACCTTGCGCAATCAATGTCGGCACAGTGATCTGATTTAAGATAGGTTTGATAGAGGCCACAAGCCTGCGGAATTGAAGAGTTGCCGTAATCGGTGTCGCACTTATTTTCCGCTTATATCTGACGAACATCTCATTGTCGGCCAGGTTTCCCTTGAAGGCATCCCTTGCCATCTCTTTAATATCGAAGAAAAGCTGTTTTGGATTTACGTAATAAGCAGCTGCACTGAGCAGAACCAGCTTATCCACAGGGTAATGCACTGTTAAGTAGCTGGCGATCAGGCCGCCCATCGAAAAGCCGATTACATACACTTTCTCACAGCGGCTTATCAGCCTTTTCAGCTCTTCCTCTGCATGCTCAATCCATTTGTTATAGGCAATTCCTTTCAGCTTAAGTTCATCGCCATGACCCGGCAATGTCGGCACGGAAATCTCCCAGTCTGTATGTTCTTTCAAATATTCTGCCAAAGGCTCTACTTCAAATGGAGCTCCTGTAAAACCATGTATGCACATGCAGCCAATCATCCTCGAGTCACCGCCATTTTTTATAATCTAAGTCAATTCTATTTTACACTTTTTCCTTTTTGCCATACTAATCAAACCTGTTAGAAGATAAAAATTATAACAAAGGAACTATATAAAAATAATTTAAACCCCTGTTTCACGTGAAACAGGGTTTATTTCCTATAATAACAGATATATACAATAACAAAATTAACAAGGTATGAGAATTACATGTTATTTTCCAGCTGTTTTAGTCTTACCATTCTATCTGTTAAAGTGTTGTTGTTATTTTTTTCTTAGCAATTATTGAAGGGCAGAGACAACTTCTTCCAGTTTCATGCCCCGGGATGCCTTAACCAGTATAATCGTTTCCGGATCCACATGTTTCTTCAGCTCTTCGATCAGCGGCTGTTTGTCAGTAAAGGCGGCCACCCGTTCGTGAGGAAGTACCTCCTTCGCTCCCTTGGCGATATATTCGCCAAGCTTGCCGAAAGTAAATACATAATCAACCTTTTCAGGATCCACAGATTTTCCTGTGGAGTAATGGAAATCCTCCTCCTGCGGACCAAGCTCCAGCATATCGCCCAGAACAAGAATTTTCTTTTTATACCCTGGCAGGTTGGCAATCAGTTCAATCGCCGCATTCATGGATGTTGGACTCGCATTATAAGCATCATTGATGATTTTTTCTCCACTTTGGCCCTCGAGAAGTTCCATCCTCATATTCGTCAGCTTTAAGCTTGCGAAGCCTTCGTTCATCTTTTCGTACGGAACGCCAAAATGGGCTGCTGCAATCATGGCTGCCAGGGCATTTAGAACATTATGGGTGCCTAACACAGGCAGATAAAACTTCCCGCTGGACACATTAATCCCAAACGTGCTGCCGCTGTCATTCTGCTTGATATCCATCGGGTACACATCATTTTTCCCGGTTCTTCCAAAAGTTCTTAAAGCTGCCGAACCATTGTAGGATTTCAGTTTTTCATCCAAGAGAGGCTCGTCGCCGTAATAAATAACCAGGCCATTTTCCTGGAGTCCATTTACGATCTCAAGCTTAGCTTCTGCAATCCCTTCTCTGGAACCTAAATCCTGAAGGTGGGATTCGCCTATATTCGTAATAATCACAGCGTCCGGGCGGGCAAGCTTCGTAAGGAAATCGATTTCTCCCCTGCCGCTCATCCCCATTTCCAGCACCGCGATTTCCGTATCTTCCTCAAGAGCCAGAATGGTTAAGGGCAAACCGATATGATTGTTAAAGTTACCTTCGGTTTTTTGAACTTTATATTGCACGGAAAGAAGGTTTGCGGTCATATCCTTGGTGGTTGTTTTGCCGTTGCTTCCTGTAATGCCTGCGACTTTTATCTTTAATTCATCACGATAGCTTCTAGCCAATTCCTGAAGAGCCGTTAGTGTATCTTCGACGATCAGGATTGGAAGATGAAGAGGGGATTGGGAACATCCTTTTGCCAAAAGGCTGCGGCTGCCCCTTTTTCGATGGCATCTTCTACAAATCGATGGCCGTCTGAATTTTCCCCTTTGAATGGGACGAACAAATTACCCCGCCCGATTTTTCTGGAGTCAATGCTGACGCCCTGTATGGATGTATTATGAAAAGATGAAACATCATTCTCGATCTTTATCATTTGTTCAATTTCCTGAAGTGTTTTCTTTATCATATGGCGCCTCCTGTTTCGGCATTATGAAAGGCTCATATTGCCAGTTATGTATGAACAAAAGGAACACGACAGATATGCCGTGTTTCCTTCAACAATTATATCTTTTTACATTGTGTGTTTAATGCTTTGTTTCTCAGCATGGCGTTCGATGGCCAGATTAACAAGCCTTTCGATCAGCTGAGGGTATTCTACTCCCGTATGCTTCCACAGAAGCGGGAACATGCTGAAAGGTGTAAAGCCTGGCATTGTATTGACTTCATTAATGTATAGCTTACCCTCTCTTGTTAAAAAGAAATCAGCTCTGACCAGACCTGAGCAGTCAAGGGCTTTAAATGCTTTAATGGCCATGTCTCTCAGTTCACTGTACTCAATTTCTGAGATTTCAGCAGGAATGATTAATGCTGTGTCCCCATCTTCATATTTGGCTTTATAGTCATAGAATTCAACTTTCGGGACAATCTCACCGGCAACAGAACATTCCGGATAATCATTGCCCAATACGCCAGCTTCAATTTCTCTGGCTGTAACGCCTTCTTCGATGATAATTTTACGGTCAAATTGGAAAGCTTCTTTGAATGCTTCCTCAAGCTCTGAACGGTTCATGCACTTACTGATTCCTACACTCGAACCCAGGTTGGCCGGTTTTACAAAACACGGGTACCCGAGTTCCCTTTCCACCTGGTCATAGGCTGCCTCCGTCTCATTTTCCCACTCACTGCGGATAAACCAGACATACTTCACCTGCGGCAGACCAGCCTGTGCAAAGATATTCTTCATAATGACTTTATCCATCCCTGCAGATGAAGCCAATACTCCATTTCCCACATATGGCAGGTTAAGCAGCTCAAGCAAACCTTGAACCGTGCCGTCTTCCCCGTTTGGACCATGAAGCAGCGGGAAGATTACATCAAATGGACCTTTATCCTGGGCACCCTGGAAAAGAGTAGGTGCCAAAGCTGTTGGAGGTAGTGCTTCCCCCTGGGAAAATTCCAGCTCCTTCACACTGGAAACAGGCCCTTGCAATTGAGGGCCCTTTACCCATTGACCTTCTTCAGATATATAAATAGGATGAATTTCAAATTTCTCCAAATCCAATGCTTTAATCACAGCCATTGCAGTCTGCATCGATACTTTATGCTCTGCAGATTTTCCGCCGTACAAAAGGCCAACCTTCGTTTTCATAAAAGAACCTCCAATATTCGATCATGGACTAACCGGCTTCTCATGCCGCTTTATTCCTTCATTTTTTTCCTTAGCTGATTTATATGTTCATTCAAGCTACTCTTTATTGTAACACTTTCACATTTAAGAAAGGGAGTGATTACATGTTCAATTCCACAGGAATTTTTTCTCCACATACGCCCATATTCCTATATGTATGAAATGGCCCTGAAAAAGGAAACTTTTCTTATCTGAAACCAGTAAAATAATTTCCTTTTCTGGCATTAAATTAAACTCCCTTTTTCCTATTATTATCTTAAGAAAACGTTTAACCGCCTACTATAGAGCAATTAACGAGAAAAAACCTTAATCCTTGGTGAATAATCAGACTTATTTTATTATTATAACAAAACCTTTATCTATTAACTTTTAACGTAAAACAGGATATAATCCTCCTAACAAAAACAACTGTATTTTTTAGGAGGACATAAAAATGAAGTTCGGTTTGCTTCCCAGAATAATTGCAGCCATTGCACTGGGTATTTTATTAGGTTCTTTTTCTCCTGAATGGCTTATTCAGCTATTTGCTACTTTTAATGGATTGTTCGGAAACTTTCTTGGTTTTGCGATTCCATTAATTATTATCGGATTTATCGCGCCAGGTATTGGGAGCATGGGAAAAGGCGCAGGGAAACTGCTGGGGATTACAACTGGTTTTGCCTATGCTTCTACGATCACTGCTGGTTTAGTCGCCTATTTTTCTGCGACGGTGTTATATCCTGTTCTTTTAAAAAACCAAAGCTTCAAAGAGTTTGAGAATCCTGAGGATGCTTTGCTTTCACCCTTTTTCCAGGTGGACATGCCTCCTGTAATGGGGGTCATGACGGCACTGCTGATTTCATTCACTCTAGGCCTCGGATTGGCTGCGATCAAAGGAAACACTCTGCAAAATGCTATGAATGATTTCCGTGATATTATTGAAAAACTGATTGAAAAAGTCATCATTCCATTGCTTCCTGTCCATATTTTTGGGATTTTCGCCAATATGACGCAGGGCGGACAGGTTGGCGCCATTATTTCTGTATTTGCCAAAGTCTTTGTCATGATTATTGCTCTTCATCTTTTATTTTTACTGCTTCAATACTCAGCGGCCGGCAGTCTTATGAAAGCCAATCCGCTTAGACTCATGAAAAATATGATGCCTGCCTACTTTACGGCACTTGGTACTCAATCATCCGCATCCACCATTCCTGTTACACTTAAGCAGGTTAAAAAGCTTGGTGCACGTGAAAAAGTCGCGGATTTCTCCGTTCCATTACTGGCAACGATTCATCTCTCCGGAAGCACGATCACCATTGTGAGCTGTGCGATCGCCGTGATGATGCTGCAGGGTCAAACGGCATCATTTGCAGAAATCCTGCCTTTCATTTTAATGCTTGGCATCACAATGATTGCAGCTCCCGGTGTCCCAGGAGGGGCTGTCATGGCCGCATTGGGTCTGCTTGATAGCATGCTCGGATTCAATGAGACCATGCTTGCGCTTATGATCGCCCTATACCTTGCCCAGGACAGCTTTGGAACTGCATGTAATGTAACAGGTGATGGTGCTCTGACGTTGCTGTCTGATAAGGTAAGCGGCAAAGATAAGAAACTTCAGCCTCAATCTGCTGTGAAAGCCGGCTAATTGAAAAAAGATGTCCCTGCGGGGACATCTTTTTTGTGCGGTTTTTATGAATTTTGCAGCACTAAGCCGGCATATCGGTCACTTAGTCTAGTTTAGCAGCCTATTATATTTTATCGGTATATCGTTCACTTGGCGCAGCATCCGCTTTACATTACCAGGAAAGTGAAAAGTATATATCCGAACTTTACTTAACAATCAAAACAGGCGCTTTCACACGTTTGGCTATTTTATGGCTAACACTTCCGAGCACCATTTCCTGAAGAGTATTCAGACCCCGGCTGCCAACTACTGCAACATCAAAATCCATTTTGTTGGAAAATTCCACAATGGCTGGTCCAGGCTCTCCCTGCAGGATTTTTATTTCATATGAAATGCCCTTTTCTTTTAATAAGTTTTCTATTGGCTCTAAGCGTTTTTTCTCACCTGGTCCACTATACTCTTATCAAAATGATGAAGGATATCTTCTTTTGAGGTCTGGCCATCAACAGCATAGACTACGGTAATTTCAGAATCAGGATTCTGTTCGGCCAGTTGAATGGCTTTAGCGGCTGCACGAATCGAATGATCGGATCCATCTGCAGCAATCAGTATTTTTTTAAACACAGAGCCTCACCCCTTACCTATTCTTATAAAAAAAATACCACAGTCGAAGCTGACTGTGGTATTCATTCCAGTTTTTTAATGGCCGGAAAATTTCGCACCAGGTTTGCGGTGAACGGCCAAACGCTCAATCAAGTTCGAGCTTGGCGCGTTTAATCCTGATAGGCGTACCAGCACACCGTTGTCACGAAGCTTTATTACAATCTTATCTATGGCAGCGACACCTGAGTCATCCCATACATGCGCCTGTGTAAAATCAATTTCAACTTCTTTTAATTCATCATTAAAGTCGAATGCTGCTACAAGTTCATCTACAGAAGCAAAGAAAACCTGGCCTGTTACAGCGTATATTTTCTTATCTCCTTCAATTCGTGATGCAACATGCACTTTCGAAATTTTAGCAACAAAGAAGATCGCACTTAGGATGATCCCCGCGAAAACTCCTTTGGATAAGTCATGAGTGAAAACAGTTGTAACAGTCGTTGTAACCATAACAATCGAATCTGTGACAGGCGTCTTAGCAAGTCCCTTAATGGATGACCAATCAAAAGTACCGATCGAAACCATGATCATAACACCGACTAATGCAGCCATCGGTATTTGAACGACAATATTCCCCAAAACTAAAATCAGAAACATAAGGAATGTGCCGGCTACCAAAGCGGACAGTCTGCCTCTTCCGCCAGATTTCACATTTATGACGGATTGTCCAATCATGGCACAGCCTGCCATTCCGCCGAATAGACCTGCCACGATATTCGCAATTCCCTGTCCGCGGCTTTCCATATTCTTATTACTGGCTGTATCGGTCATGTCATCAACTATGGATGCAGTCAGCAAGGATTCAAGCAAGCCTACGATCGCAAGGGCAATAGAGTATGGGAAAATAATCTTCAGAGTCTCAAGGTTAAATGGAACATCCGGTATAAAGAATGCCGGAAGGGCTGATGTGATAGTTCCCATGTCGCCAACTGTGCGCACATCACTCTTTGTCATGATGGCAATGATAGTAATAACAATAATAGCCACCAGAGGAGATGGCACTGCTTTAGTAAATCTCGGGAAAATATAAATAATCGCCAATGCACCGGCAACCATCGCATACATTACCCATGTAGCATCTACAAACTGTTCAAGCTGCGCCATGAAAATCAATATAGCCAGTGCGTTAACAAACCCAATCATAACCGCACGCGGAATGAATTTCATAAAGCGGGCCAGCTTAAGCACACCAAATAAGATCTGAAGAATTCCCGTCAAAATGGTCGCAGCAAATAAATACTGCAGTCCGTGATCGGCTACTAATGTAACCATTAATAACGCCATCGCACCAGTTGCAGCAGAAATCATTCCAGGCCTTCCGCCAACTATTGAAATGGTTACAGCAATACAGAAAGAAGCATACAATCCAACCATTGGATCGACACCAGCAATAATCGAGAATGCAATCGCTTCTGGAATTAGTGCCAATGCCACTACGATTCCAGCAAGAATGTCTCCCTTAACATTGCCAAACCATTGTTCTTTTTTTGATAAAACTTTCAAATAAACACCTCTTTATTAATAGATTTATAGTAATGACTTTGAACTCTCATCAAAGTCGGGCCGACAAAAACATATAGAATCATAACACATTTACTTATATTTACAAACCTTTATGTAAGCGCTAAAAACACTTAAAATCTATGTTTTTCTTTTGAAACCAACAGATTCCTATGCATATAAAAAATAATTTCCAACAAAAAAATGACCCTGGAGCAGAGTCAATTATTATCCTATAGGCGAACAAATCTCAATATAATGTCCATCCGGGTCTTGCACATATGCCACTTTCTGGCCCCAAGGCTTTTCAACAGGCTCGAGCAGGACAGGGACTCCGGCGGCCTTTAGCTTTTCAACTGCCGCTTCTACCTCTTCTGTGACAAAGCCCAGCTCAAATGTCTGCTCCTTTCTTAATCCATCCGGTATCGGAAGCCCGGTGACTTCCCGTCCTCCTTCTCTCGTATTAAAAGAAAGAATGGTGCTGCCTGTATCATACTCGATGTAAGTTCCAAATTCATTCCTAAGCTTCAGACCCAGCAATTCACCATAAAAATGCTTCGTTCTTTCCAGGCTTTCCGCATATAGAATGACATACCCCATCTTCAATTCCATTTATGGTCACCTCTTCAAATTTTCTAGTCATGATATGATTTCAATAAGGGAGGTATTTTCTCCTTTTAAAAGAATGTATAAACTTTGGAATCATTATTAATAGAGGTGCAGCAATGAACTGGAAAGAAATCGAACATCAGATGTACACGATGTGCATGGTTGCAGACGGAGATCAGATCCTCCTCATAAAACGCCCGGATTATAAAGGCTTCCCTGGCTATCTCGCACCAGGCGGAAAAGTAGAGTTTCCCGAGAGCATTACGGACGCAGCAAAACGCGAAGTGCTTGAGGAGACCGGGCTGCACGTCAAAAATATTATTTTTAAAGGCTGGGATGAGTACGTAAACCCCCAGATGAATGTCCGCTACATGGTATTTAATTATCTGGCAGACTCCTTTGAAGGAAGACTTCTTGCGGATCCTCCTGAAGGAGAATTGCAGTGGGTTTCGAGACAAGATGCAAGGGACCTTCCCATGCAGGATTGGTTCAAGAGAAAGCTGCCGCTTTTTTTCAAAGAAGGGACTTTTGAGATCCATTCAGTTTGGGATGAAGAGCACAACACAGAAGGAACAAGCAAGACAAGGGTTTTTACTAAGATTTAATGGAGGGGTACCCGCTATGATCGAAGATACAGCCCTAAAGGTGAAGATTCGTCCCATACAGGAAGAGGATTTGCCTATTTTATGGGACTATATTTACGGAACAGACAACCCTGAGTGGAAAAGATGGGATGCTCCCTATTTTCCTCTTGAGCATAAAGACTTTGAAACATATAAACAGGAATTCCTCCAAAAGGCAGAAGAATATCTGCCTAGCAGCATGGTAATTGCAGCGTCGGAAAAAGTAATCGGCATTGTGGGATACTACTGGGAGCATCGAGATTCTAATTGGCTTGAAGCAGGAATTGTAATTCACAATCCCGAGTATTGGAATGGGGGTTATGGAACAGAGGCTCTTACTCTGTGGGTGGACTTTCTATTTTCCTCTCTTCCGCTTGCCCGGGTAGGTATTACCACCTGGTCAGGCAACAAAAGAATGATGAAAGCCGCTGAAAAGATCGGCATGCAGCTTGAAGGTAAAATGCGGAAATGCCGGATTGTTAATGGGAAGTATTATGATAGCATCCGGATGGGCATTCTGAGGGAAGAATGGGAAGAAAAGGTCATCAATAAAAAATAGGCTCGTTCTTTAACGAGCCTAAACCTTATTCGCAGTGAGCCATGCATCCTTCTAAGAGGAATTCCTTTTTATCCTGATCGATCTGCAGGATGGTCAGGCTGGTTCCATGAATGAAGGGCGGATCCCAAATGCGTTCGACAGCAGCATTGCGGCAAAGCATATACAGAGCTTTGACAGCAACTGCATGGGTAATAATCAGCACACTGCCTTCTGATGAGGTCTTTTGCAAGTCTTCCAGAAAGGAAGCAACGCGGTTTGCCACATCATAAAAGCTTTCTCCTCCTGCACTTTCATAGGACTCCGGCCGGTTCCAATAGGCATCGAACGCAGCCGGATAAAGATCCCTTATTTCACTTTCCACTCTTCCCTGCCAATCACCAAGATCTATTTCCATAAGCCTTTCATCTGTTTCGACCGGAATCTGCCTTGTTCCTCTTACAAGCTGTGCTGTATGTAAAGTCCGTTTGCTCGGTGAAGATATCATACGCTTAAATTCTATATCCTTTATTCTTTCTCCAAGCAGCTTCGCATCACGTCTGCCTTTCTCCGTTAAATCAGAGTCCAGGCGACCCTGCATTCTTTTCGCTTTGTTCCATTCCGTTTCACCATGCCGGATGATATATAAAGTCAGCATCCCTCTTTTCATGCCTTTCTTTTCAGTATATGAAAATAACTTCCTGCCAATTTCCTGATTTCTTCCGATTTATCTTCGGAAAAAACGGCTATAAAACAAGTGGATGGGCCTGCTGATTTTTCCAAGTCCACTTCTGATTCAAGGTCCTTAACCTCAAACTCTCTATTGGAGAACATCCCGTTCAGCTCGTTCAGAATGCCTTTTGAACCTACTGGAAGCGTCTCAGTATCTTTAATGGAGTTAATGATTTTAAAAAGCTCCAGGGGTGCTGCCTCCGCCTCTCTCTCAATCAGCTCCTGGCCAACCAAAGGTGAACCAATAACCGCTATCCTTGTATCATCTGTATAAATTAGGGTCTCAGCAGGAAGCGCTCCCTGCCTTTTGCCAAGTACAGATAAACCTATTGCAGATTGAAGCAGGTTAAAATTGCTTTCTGTACTGCCGGTGATTTGCAGCTCCTTTAGACCCAATTCATCAGCCCCCTTCTTAATGCCCCGTATAAGCTGATCCCAGGCATCATTTCCGCAGAAATTCTGAAGGGCAGCAGCAAATGGCTGAGCACCTGCTGACAAACATTCCATGACAGCGACACGGAAGGAATAATACGAAACAGTCTCGTAAGGAACCTGGACAGCATCCTGTTCTTTCTCGCCGATTGCTCCGCTGTTATCACTGGCTACCACAATCATTTCTTCAGAATTAAAAGGAAGGCTTAAGACATCCCTCACTGCTCAGCACCCGCTTTGGTCATAGCCGGGCCCACAAGCTTGACAAGTCTCGGAATCGCTATATAAGCAATAACAGCATTTATCACAGAGCCTATAAAAAGAGAAGGCACAATTGCCAGGTAAAAGGCCTGGCCCATTAAAAAGATAAATGGAAGCGGGGCTGCAAAGGCATTGCCTAACACAAAAAGAATTCCCCCAGCCAGTGCCGGCCTCTCTGATATAAAGAACTGAAAATAAAGGCTAACAGTGCCATTTCAACAGCAATCAGGAGATGAAGCGGCCCTAAAGGCATGCCGCCCAATAACGCCGACAGCAAATGTCCGATGGCAGCAACGGCCGCACCGCCATAGCCTCCAAGCAGCACGGCTGCAAGCAAAGCAGGAAATGCATCCAGTGCCACGCTTCCGATAATGGCCGGAACTTTAATCGCTGCGCCGACTGCTGTCAGTGCAACAAGCATGGCTGCCATGCCCAATCGCATGCTTTTCATTCTTTATCCTCCTTGCGCTTTCCTTCACGGAATACATTAGCACTGCGCACATACTCCACATCTTTCTGGTTAAGACGGAAATTAACCACTCTTGCCAGGGCAAAGAAGTAATCAGATAAACGATTCAGGAATTTCAGTGCCACTGCAGAGGTTTCCGGATCCGCTTTTTTTAGTGAAACCACAAGCCGCTCCGCTCTCCGGGTTACTGTCCTGGCAATATGAATGGATGCAGATGCAGGTGCTCCCCCAGGCAGAATAAACCTTTCAAGCTTTGGCGCTTCCTCAATCAATTGATCAATCTTAGTCTCCAAATAGTCTACAGATTCCTTCGTCAATTTCAGCTCCCGCTTTTTCGAAACATTTGCAAGGTCACCGCCACAGTCAAAAAGCTCATGCTGAATCTTCTCCAGATCCTCCAGGACATCCTGAAAAATGGACGGATCCAGCTGTGTCATAGCTTGCCCTACAAAACAGTTTACTTCATCCACTGTTCCGTATGCTTCAACCCTTACATCATCCTTTTCCACCCTGCCTCCGATAATGCTTGTTTTTCCCTCATCACCAGTTCGTGTATAAAGTTTCATCAGCAATTCCCCATTTCATTTTATATTTTGACTGATGCCATACCAAATCAAATCAACTCTATCTGCAGCGGCAGCGGCATCCTGAAAGGCCCAGCCTGACGCATCCCGCCACTTTCGGTCAGCTGCTTCCATTGGAACAATGCCTTTTGAAATATCAGATCCGATTAAAACGATCTTTCGATTGACAGCTGTTTTTTCCCACGCCTGCCATTTTGCCAGCATCTCCTGCCACTTGTCCCGAATCTCTTCAAACTCCAGCGCTTGGGACCATTCCTTAATCATCAGCTCGATTCCCTCATAGACGATTAGGTTTTGATCCAAATCGCCGGTCATCTCACCATGATAAGCTGAAAACCATTTATGAGGAGTATCATCCAATTGATATAATCTCTTTACCCATCGGGATTTCCCGTTAAAGGCGCCTCCTGTAATGAAGTGCATCTCTCTCCCCTCCTAAACTCTTCCCGTGTCCACCTTAGCTCATAGCCTCTTCCAAACGGAACTTGCCATTCCCAGAATTCTTTTTCTCCGGTGCATACTTTCCAAGAAGGTATCTTATGACTCCGCCGTGTGTAATAACAGCAGCATCGCGCATATCCTTCCGGAGCAATTGATCGGTTAAATTTTGCCACCCTTTATCAACTCTTGCTGTAAATGCTGAAAAGGATTCCCCTCCGGGCACCACCCCTGAGAAAGGATCTTCCAGCCATTTTTGATAAGCCGGGGTATCTTTCAGCTCTTGATACGTCCGGCCATCCCACTCACCAAAATGCATTTCTCTCCATTCGGGACATGGTTCAATAGAATGATCCGGGAAAAGAATAGCTGCCGTCTTCATGCATCTGCCTAAATCACTTGCAAATATTCTTCTATAGTCTTGAGGCGCCGCGGCAAGCTTATCCCTATGTTCCGGACACAAAGGGGAGTCTGTCCAGCCCAGATAAGCATGGGACTTATTGGCTTCTGTCAGCCCATGACGAAGTAATGCAACAGCCACAGTATCATCCATAAAAACACCTCCGTCCCTTCCACACTGGCCCCAAGTACATCCCCTGTCATTCCGCCAAACCAGGCAATGACTTTCCTTGATAAAAATGCGAATAACAATATTGAAAAAAGAACCATGATAAGAAACCCAACAATGGCCGGGTAACCTGCCAGCCCGGCAGCTGCCGCGGCGGCCAGAAGGAAGATAGGGTAAATAGATAAGGTGGTTTTCGAAGCAGCCTGCTGAAATAATGAGCCCAGCCCCTCTGTTTTGGCTGCCTTAACTTTTATCAGCAATACCCCCATTACCATCTTGCTTAAAAATGGAATCACTGCGATTAAAAAAAGGAATATAGATTTGATAAAAGTACAATTTCATAGATAAATAGAAAACGGGTACCCAGCAATACGATGATGGACAGCACACCGAACGCCCCCACCCGGGGATCACTCATGATTTCCAGCCGCCTCTTCTGATCGCGATAGGAGAAGAACGCATCGCTCGCATCCATCCACCCATCAAGATGAATCCCGCCGGTCAGCAAAATGCCGGCCAGCCAGACGGCAAAAGCCGCAGCCAAGAGTGAAAAAGGAGTCCATTCAAGAAAAGCATAGAGAATAAATGCGTATATGCTCCCCTGAATGAGGCCGGCTATGGGGAAGGTTCTGATTGCCTTCTCCAAATGAGGCTTATCCATCGGCAGAGACATTGGAATGGGAATGCTTGTGAAAAATTGAAGGTTGATCAATAACCCTTTAAGCCATTTCATTCTGTTTTCTCCAGCTAAAGACGATTTCCTTCAATTTTCCCCAATCAAGATGCTGAATCATATTTTCCGCCAGTTCGTTGTATTTCCTATCCTTCAAGGCTTTTATTCGGACAGGCTCCTTACTTGGAATGCCTTTTTGTTTGCGCAGGGAATTAAGCCACTCACCCCTCCATTCATCATTATGGAAGATGTGGTGCATATACGTCCCTACCAGACGGCCTTCATTTCCATAGAATCCATCTTCTTCGCCATTTTGAAGCAGAAGAAGGCGATTGCCATCAAAGTCTTCTTCAAGAACTGTTTCACCTAAATGGATTTCATATCCATCCAAGATTTCCTTTACGGGAAGGTTCGTGCTTGAATGCAAACTGCCCTTCACCTGCACCGTCTTCTTGCGTTCATGAAAAATGGTATCTGCCGGTATCAAATTCAAGCCTTTTTCCTTTTCATTAGGGTTCCCGGTATCAGAACCTGCCATATCGATTAATCTCCTGCCGAGCATCTGGTATCCTCCACAAATGCCGGCAATAGAACCTCCATCGGCAGCATAGCGCACAATCCAGTCCGCCAGACCTTTTTCCTTGAAATAGCGCAAATCGCGAATCGTGCTCTTTGTGCCGGGAATGATCACCGCATCAGGTGAGCCAGCTTCCGATAGATGCCTTACCCATCTAATGTTCACGTCATCTTCATAGTAAAACGGATCAATGTCACTGAAGTTTGAAATAAATGGCGGCCGAAGCACTGCAATGTCCAGAATGCCTCCTCCAGCCCTTGGAACAGCAGCCTGAATGGATAGGGAATCCTCTGCATCGATCATATGGTCATCCAAGTAAGGAAGAACCCCGAGGACAGGAATGCCCGTCCTTTCCTCGATCCAGCGGATGCCATCCTCAAACAGCGTGATATCTCCGCGGAATTTATTAATGATAATGCCCGCAACCCGCTGTCTTTCCTGTTTGGTGAAAAGCTCCAGGGTTCCGACAATGCTGGCAAAAACACCGCCCCTGTCAATATCGGCAACCAGGATGACAGGCACATCCGCCATTTCGGCTACTTTCATATTAACAAGCTCTTTATCTTTTAAATTAATTTCAACAGGGCTGCCAGCCCCTCTATCACAAGCAGTTCGTATTGAGCATCAAGCAGACTCAGTGCCTCTCTGATGGTCTCCAGTCCCTTTTCATAAAAGGATTCCCGATAGCTTCTTCCTGATAGGGAATTGACTGCTTTTCCAAGGAGAATGACCTCCGCATTCTGAGCGGATTGAGGCTTAAGGAGAATAGGATTCATCCAGACAGCAGCTTCAGTTCTTGCCGCTTCAGCCTGAATGCCCTGTGCCCTGCCGATTTCATTTCCATCCTTTGTCACGTATGAATTATTGGACATATTCTGGGATTTAAAAGGAGCCGTACGGAAACCTTCATTGGAGAATGCCCGGCAAAGAGCCGTAGCAATCAGGCTTTTCCCGGCATCGGATGAAGTTCCCTGAATCATTATCCCTTTCATTCCGGTTCTCCTTTCATTTGTATGGGGATGCCAGCTTCAACAAGATAGGCTTCATCAGCCATATTTACTAAATTCCTGTGAAGC
Organism: Cytobacillus pseudoceanisediminis; assembly: GCF_023516215.1. Lineage (NCBI taxonomy): Bacteria > Bacillati > Bacillota > Bacilli > Caryophanales > Bacillaceae > Cytobacillus > Cytobacillus pseudoceanisediminis. Next base: position 3,922,233 of record NZ_CP097349.1, read on the forward strand.
GTCCCAAGTATTTTTGAATATGTAATCACCAGTTCATTTTTGCCAATTGGCTCATTCAAGACTTCGTTGCTGACAACGATCAAGGCCCTGCATTTTTTGCGGATTTCTGTGATGGCCCTGAGAATATCAGATGATAGACTTTCCTGGAATTCTCTGTTCCGCCAAACATCTTCCGCTCTAAAAAGTTCATTATTCAAGAGAGTGGTCAAGCAATCGAAAAGAATAATGTCCTGATTGTTAAAGTTTCCCGAGATCTCTTCAAGTGCGGAAGGCTTCTCCCAGGTTGTCCAGCTCAAACCGCTCTTTTCCCGGTCATCCTGGTGCCTCTGAATCCGTACCTTCATCTCGGAATCGTACGCTTTTCCTGCAGCAATATACTGAAGCTTTCCTTCCGTCTTTATTGCCAGCCCGGCAGCAGTCCTCTCTGCAAAGGAGCTTTTTCCGCTCCGCACTCCACCGGAGATAAAAATCAGCGATCCTTCCGCCATTGCCGCATCGCCTCCATCAGCACATCGTTGTCTTTCGGCCCTTTAATCGCAAAGCGCAGCCATCTCCCTTCCAGACCTGGGAAATTCATTGTGTGCCTCGGGATAATTCCTTTCTCAAGCAAAAATCGAAAAAGAGGCAGCTGCACATCAAATCTCGGATCTCTCAACAAATAGAAATTAACTGAAGAAGGAGAAACCTCAAAATCCAATTGCTGATAAAATTGAACCAGCCTATCTCTCTCCTGCCGGATTAAATTCTTTGTCAGCCTGACATGCTCTTTGCTGTCCAGACACCATTCCCCTGCTTTTAAAGCGAGGGCATTTACACTCCAGTGCGGCTTTAGAGAAGCTGCTTCTTCAATTAACCTCTCACTTGCCATCATGTATCCAAGGCGCAGGCCCGGTATCGAAAACATCTTTGTCATGGAGCGCAGCACCACAACATTCGAATCCTTTTCTATGAAAGGAACGATTGATTGATAGTCGCAGGCAAAGTCATAAAAAGCTTCATCCATAATAAGCAGGCAGCTATGGGTATGACACTTCTCAATTAATTCCTTTACAATGGAAGATGGGTAAAAAATACCTGTCGGGTTATTTGGGTTGCAGAAGAAAACAACATCAGCGGCTTTCAGCCTTTCAGATAGCGCTTCCATATCGAGATCCCAGTCGCCAGGCTCCAGCTGATGATAGGAGACTGTACAATGATTAACCCGGCAGGCCTCTTCATATTCCGAAAAGGCCGGCTGAATAATCAGCACCCTTTTTCCGGCTATCATCCGGCCAATCAGGGTGATTAGCTCGGCGCCTCCATTTCCCACCAGAATCTGTGTTTCTTTTATTCCCTCTGCAGCCGCCAATTTGCTTTTTAATAGAGAAGATTGGGGATCCGGATAATCGCTAATAAATTGGAATAGACTGCCCCATCCTTCTTTTAACTCGCGGGGAGGACCAAGTGGATTGATATTGGCACTGAAATCAATTCGCTCCTCAGGCATTGGCTTATCAATTGCTTCATATAAATATTGCGGGTTAGATCCATGTGAAGGCCAAATCAAGGAACACCCCTCCTGTCCATAATAAAAGCAAGAATAAGAAAACCGTCTTGTTCATGATCGAAATGCTTTTTATGATATGTTCTTTTTCAAGCAGCACCATTGGCTTTCCCATCGTGGCTCGGTTAGAAATTACACCCTTATAAAAATTGATTCCTCCCAGCTGAACCCCCAGGAGGGCTGCAACAGCTGCTTCGCCCCAGCCGCTATTTGGGCTCGGGTGCTTTGGTGCATCTCTTAAAAGGATCCCCCATGCTTCCTCATATGGAGAATGCTCCGGCTTTTGTGTGAGCATGATGCAAACCGATGTCAGCCGGCTCGGGATCCAGTTTGCGATATCATCCACTTTGGCAGATGCCCACCCAAAATCTATATACCTTTCATTTCTATGGCCAACCATGGAATCGCAAGTATTAATGGCCCTGTAGATAAGGGCCATTGGAGCACCGCCAATCATGGCCCAAAATAATGGAGCTGTAATGCCATCACTGGTGTTTTCAGCCACTGTCTCCACGGCAGCCCTGACAATGCCTGGTTCATCCAATCGATCTGTATCCCTGCCGACAATGTATGAAAGCTTTAATCTTGCTTCTTCCATATCTCCTTCTGCCAGAGGCTCATAGACCTCCAGTGCTGCATCTTTTAAACTCTTTTGCGCAATGGCTGTGAAGATAAGAATGCCCTCTGCCAGAATGCCGGCAACCGGGTGAATTTCATAGAAGAGCTCTATGATTAAATAAGTTATACCTCCTGCTGCCAGCAGGACTATAAATAGCATGATGATCCCTTTTAATTTTCTATAGCGGCCTTTATTAAGAACTTGTTCAAGTTTATGTATCAGGGCACCCATCCATCTGACCGGATGCGGCCAGTTTGGCGGGTCTCCTATCAGCTTATCTATTATGCAGGCAAAGGTTAGAGCGATCAGGTGATTTAAAATCATCCCTTTATCCTTCTTTGCGATTTTTTTATTGCCTCAACAGTACATTCGTAGACACCTTTTCCGATTATTTTGCCAAGAGGTGTAATGGTGCCCGCATACTCCAGGTATTCTCCCTGCTGCGTGGCCGCAATCATAATACTGTCTGTCGATGTTCCGGTCGCTATCGTCCCTGTGACTGCATCCTTTACCTTCTGATCATATAAGGCTCTTGTCTTTGCCTCGGTTGCAGTCATAATGCATTGAATAAAGGCTTCCTCTGTCAGATTGCCATTAACGAAAACCCATGTATTGATTGTACCCGGAGTCAGATGATAAGAATGGGCTTCACTTTTCGAGGCATCAACAGCATTGCCGACACCTGCTGTCACGACCACATACACAGAAAAGGTTCCATCTTCATAAAATTTACTGCTATGATCTTCAACATATACAGCGGTCATCATCCCCACGGTTTCCCCGGGTTCTAAGCCGATCTCCCGGACAAAATCCGCCATCTCCGCTCTATGATCACTGCAATCATAATTCTTGCTCACATGCCGGTTTAGAAATATGCGATTCCAGCCGGTGCCCGATCCTGTTACACCTGATGACATGGTTTTCAGCGGAAATGGGGAGCGAAGGACAAGTAAGTCTTCCTTTACCTCAAGATAGGATCGATCAATTCGATTCACTGATTGGCTTTCTGCCTGAGAGCGTTTGGGCACCAAAACCATCTGAGGGGCCGGGACTCTTGGATGCGGCAGCTTCTCAATCTTCGTCCTATAGACCTCACGTATTCTGCCTTCTTTTAAAACCTCATTGGGAACGTGGTTAATATTGACTTCACCATTCTCAAGCAGCAGAAGGCGGTCACAGTACAGGCCGGCCAAATTCAAATCATGAAAAATGGAAATGACCGTCAGCCCGCAGTCTTTTGACCATACAGAAAGGAGATCAAGCAATTCTTTTTGATAGGACAAGTCCAGATGGTTAGTCGGTTCATCCAGCAATAATATTTCCGGCTCCTGGGCAAGGGCCTGGGCTAAAAACACCCTTTGTCTTTCGCCGCCGGATAATTGCTGAATATCATAATCCTGAAAATGGGAAATGCCTGTCTGCTCCATGACTCGATTGACCGCTTCTTCATCTTTGCCGGACCAGCTCTGGAACCACCCCTTTTGATGGGCATATCTGCCGAGGGAAACAGTTTCCTTTACCGTATAGGAAAAAGCCTGAGAGGAGTGCTGAGGCAGAACAGCAATAATTTTTGCAAGCTCTTTCGGTGTATACTGTGAAAGGTTCTTTCCTTTGATCAATATATCTCCTGACTTATGAGGCAGAATGCCGCTCAGCATCTTCAGTATCGTGGTTTTCCCGCTTCCGTTCGGACCCAGTATTCCGAAGAGCTCCCCTTTCTCCACTTCAAAGCTGATATTTTTCACAACCGGTGCACCGGCATATCCGCCAGTAACTTGCTGAACGCTTAGCATGATTAACCACTTCTTTCTGAACTAAGATATGCCTTCGGAACAGGCAAAAACCGCTTGTTCCTGCAAAGAAAATCCAGGGAATCCTTCCTCCTTGAATGGGTGGACGCTTGTGCCGGACAGTTATCGAGGTTCAAAGTTTATTCTTTCTTTTAATTAAAATAATAGCAAACGCAGGTGCACCGATTATCGCTGTAATCACACCGATTGGAAGTTCGGTAGGTGCAATGATCGTCCGTGAAACCAGATCGGCAATAATAAGAAAGCCTGCACCCATCAGAATAGATAGCGGCAATAGGTGCCTATGATCCGGTCCCCATAACAGCCTGGTCAGATGAGGGATCACAAGACCGACAAATCCTATCGTTCCAGATACAGCTACAGCCGCACCAGTCAAGATAGAGCCAGCTATCAGGACCATCATCTTTCTCTTCTGAACGTCCACCCCTATATGCTGGGCCTTTTCTTCTCCGAAGCTCATGGCATTAAGCTCTTTGCTGTTCACTAAAAGAAGGATGGCACCCAGTACAAAAAACGGAATGATAATTTTAATATACGCCCACCCTCTCATGGATACACTGCCAAGAAGCCAGCCAATAATCTGTCTAAGCTCCTCTCCAGTCAGGGCAATCATCAGAGAAATCAGAGCGCCAAGAAAAGAACTGAAGATAATGCCTGTTAAAATAATCGTTTCCACTTTCATGGATCTTTCAATTTTTCTGGCAAACAGCAAAACGGCAAAAATGGTTAAAAAGGAAAATAAAATGCTGAATAACGGCAGCGTAAACATTCCTGCAAACGGAATGGATAATCCTAAGAATAATGTTAAAACAGCACCTAGTGAAGCCCCGGATGAAACCCCAATTGTATATGGATCTGCCAGCGGATTTCTTAATAAACCTTGAAAGGCGGCTCCCGCAATTGCAAGAGACGCCCCTACTAAGCCAGCCAGCAAAACGCGCGGCAGGCGAATATTCAAAATGATATTTGAATGCATAGCATCCGTGTTTCCCAATGAAATAAAAGGAAATAGCTCAGCGCTTATTACTCTGATAATCGTCATGGGGTGAACAGACACTGTTCCAATTGAAATCCCCATCAGCATGGCTAAAAGCAGGAAAGCCGCTGCTGTTAGATAAGCTAAAAATTTATTATTTAAATACGTCCGGATATACTGCTTTTGCAAGTTCCTCGACTCCTTCAATAATACGAGGGCCAGAGCGGGTTACCATATCGGAATCAACATCGGCAACATGCTTATTTTTTACTGCGGTTATATCCTGCCAGCCATCCCTTTTCATTACATTGCCAGCAGCATCCTCAGTGTAATAGCCATGAGTTGTGATGATTACATCCGGATTCCGTTCGATAATCGCTTCCGGATCCATTTTCGGCCATCCTTCTTCGGAAATGATATTTTCTGCATTGATGGCACTTAGCATTTCATCCATAAATGTTTTTGTACCTGCTGTATAGATTTCAGGAGCAGGTGAAACTTCCACGAAAACCGATTTGCGGTCTTCTTCTTTTATGCCCTGAGCTTTTGTTTTGATTTCCTCGAGCTTGCTCTTCATATCTGAAACAAGCTGCTCTGCTTCATCCTTCTCTCCCGCTGCGGTTCCAACCATTTCAATGGATTCAAAAACCTGATCAAAGCTCTTTGCATCATTGACAACAAGGACGGTCACACCTGCATCCCTTAATTGCTGAAGGCCAGCTTCGGAATTATGTGCGCTTGACGCGTGAGCAAGGACAAGATCCGGTTTTAAAGAAATAATTTTCTCGACATTAAATTCCATGCCGCCAATCTTTTCTTTTTCTGTGGCTTCGGGCGGGTAGTTATCAAAATCGGAGACTCCGACAACTTCTTCGCCAAGCCCCAATTCAAAAACAATTTCGGTGTTGCTTGGAATCATGGAAACGATTCTTTCGGGCTTGGATTCGATGACGATTTCATTATCAAGAGCATCCTTTATCGTAACAGGAAAAGCAGCCTCTTCCCCGCCAGTATTCTGCCCTTCCTCAACCTTTTTCTCTTCTTTAGGCTGTTCAGCACTCTCGCCGCAGCCTGCTAGCACTCCTGCAGCCAGAAGCATCGTTAATAAAAATGCATAAAACTTTCTCATACTCAGCAATCCTCCTAGAACTTTCGACAAAATTCGGGTGGTGTCTAACACCATCTTAAAAAATAAAAGGCTGGTTCTCATAATATTTTTTAGCTTACAAACCTAGCGCGTTGATTTCCGCTGCAGGCACTTGCTTTCCGGGGAGAGATGAGAGCCTCCTCGGCTTCGCCTGTGGGGTCTCTCACTTCCCTCACTTCCCGCAGGAGTCAAGTGCCCTCCGCTGCAATCAACTCAGTGGCAGAAACTAAGTTAGCCACCCATAGACTTTTAGAAACAACCAAATAAAAAACATCCCCTCGGACGGCAAGGAGATGTTGGCATGGTCATTTATCAATTAGTGCAGAAAGGATGGCCGGACCAAACACCTCCCTATCCTCGTAGGTTTATGGGTGCTTAAGAATCAGGCAGGTCTCCTGGCTCATGGTCAATGCGTTCTGCTCCTTCCCATACATTCCTGTACAGTGGATTTACAGACAGCTTCCATTTACAGTGGCGGGACCGCGCTGGAATTTCACCAGCTTCCCTATTAAGTCTTCAAAAGAGCCTGTTTTAAAACCCTTTTGAGAAGACACCTGTTCTATGCGGATATAAAATTTTCTATCTCCGATTATACACCATCACGCAGAAAAAGTAAGAGAATTTTGCTGAATGTTGTAAAAAAGTTCAGAATTCTAGCGCGAGTATATTTTCCATTCCCTTGTTTTCTTATCAAACACAATCTTCGCCTCACATGGCTCTTTCACAATGGCCTCATACTCGTCATACATATCATCCATATTCGCAAAGTCGCCAATAATCCAAATAGGAATTTCTATCCGGACCCGATTCTGTTCGATATCCTTAATGGAAAGTACCGCTCCCTCTTTCATAAGAGACTTTAAGGAAGGCAGGACATCTCTGGTGATAGGAGGATACGTCTTTTTCTTTTTTATGCCAAGGAGCGTTTTTTCGACTTTCATCTGTCCCATTTTACCGGGGATTACTTCCCCAAGCATGCGGTAAAAATCGTTCAGATCGCGATAATATGTACGGTTAAACCAGCCATCATCATGGGCCAGGTACACATAGCGATTGCTCAGATAATTGTAAAAAGGCGGCTTAAGATGTTCCTTGACATGGCCGAGATAAAGAAGCTCAGCAATTGTCTGGCCGGGAAGCTCATTCACCGCTTCCTCTTCCTCGAAATCAATCCAGCAAAAATCGCCATAGCCATATACATCATCCTCAACCAGCCTGCCCAGCTTGTCCCTTGACACATAATCGAACATCGTGTGGGTATTAAAGTCCCCATGTTCAAAACGATGCTTTAACAACAGCAGATTGTTAATAGAATCGGAAAGAGTTTGGGCAAACTCTGCAAACTCAATTCCATAAGTCATCACATACTGATCCTGTTCATTAAGATGGATGTAGATGAGATCACGAATAGCATGATTCCTTCTTTTCAATGACGAAACCTCCGAACCGTTACCCAAAGTGGTGTTTTCAAAGAAAAGCACTGAGCTAGACAGATAAGAATAGCGCAAGCGCCTTCACAAATTAGTAAAAAGACAGCTTCTTTTTGAAACTGCCTGTTAAACATCCAGTATTTTATTCTCTTATTGTAGCAAAAATAACTGAAAATATCTTTGCCGATGAGAAAAAATTTTAAATTGCAGCCTGCCCGGTTTTTTGAAAATACAGGAAACCATCATGCTGATTCATTCGTCTAACTACATGCAGAGAAAAAATGTATTCTGTTCTCCATTGTAAGGTTTATTTTTCTTTGTTAGGATAAAAATGTAAAAAGGTACAGAAACCAGGTGTATACAAATGAACAAGAATAATAGATTCTCAGACCGGTTCGATTGGACGTTATGCTTTCTTCTGCTGCTATTTTTCCTCATCAGCTGCATCGCTATTTACAGCGGACAATCCTCCAATCAATATGAAGGGAATTTTGTCGTCTCACAAATAAAAAATTATGTTGTCGGAGCTATCATTGTGGCAATTGTCATGTATTTTGACAGCGAGCAAATCAGAAGGCTTACTTGGCTGCTGTACGGTTTAGGCATCCTATTGCTTGTCGGGTTATTCATTGCACCGGAAAGCATTGCACCAGAGCGCAAAGGGGCTACATTGTGGTATATCATTCCTGGACTTGGTTCTGTGCAGCCCTCAGAGTTTGTTAAGGTATTCCTTATCATTGCCCTCAGCAAAGTCATCGCTGACCACCATCTGAAATATCAGGCAAAGACTGCAGGCACGGACTTTTTCCTTCTAATCAAATTAGGGGCAGCCACATTGCCTCCATTAGGATTGATTATTATTGAAGACCTGGGTACCGCCCTTGTCATCATCGCCATATTAACTGGAATCATCCTGGTTTCCGGGATCACCTGGAAAATCCTTGTTCCGATTTATGGAATCCTTGGCGCTTTCGCGGGAACGGTGCTCTATCTGGTCATCATAGCACCGGAGATTTTAGAGAAGTACCTTGGGATAGACCCCTATCAGTTCAGCCGAATTTATTCCTGGCTTGACCCGGTTAATCACAAGCAGGGAGCCGGAATGCAGCTGTACAACTCCATGCTCGCAATCGGCTCAGGATTAATATCCGGAAAAGGGTTTACTGACAGACAGGTGTATGTGCCTGATGCCCATACTGATTTTATTTTTAGCGTCATTGGCGAGGAGTACGGCTTTTTTGGTGCAAGTGTAGTAATCAGCCTTTTCTTTCTGCTCATCTATCACTTAACTAAAACCGGCTTGGAGACGACCGACCCTTTTAATACCTATATTTGCGTCGGGGTCATCAGTATGATCACCTTCCATGTATTTCAAAATATCGGTATGACTATTCAGGTACTGCCAATCACCGGCATTCCGCTGCCGTTTATCAGCTACGGCGGAAGCTCGCTTATGGGAAACATGATGGCGATGGGCCTGATTTTCAGCATCCGGTACCATCACAGAACTTATATGTTTTCAACGGATTCAAATTATGTTGCAAAATAATTCCAACAGCGTATAATAACATTAATATATCTAGTGTCTATGATGAAGAGAGTAGCAAAGGGCTCTTTCCTAAAAGCGAGACAGGGACGGTGCAAGCCTGTCGGGAAATCCTTTCGTGAAGCGCACTTCGGAGATGCATAGCTGAAAGAAAAGTAGGCTATGCCGGGTAAGGAGTCCCGTTACCAAACCCCTTTAGGAAATACGTTCAAGCATATTTTGAAACGTCCTTTCAAAAGAGGTCCTTTGGACAATCAGAGTGGTACCGCGGGTAGATTTCAGCTCGTCTCTATTTTTATATAGAGACGGGCTTTTTTATTTTCCAGGAGGTGTTAATATGATCAATTTCAAAGCTATTTTCACAGCTCAGCTGGCTTCAGTGCTGAATGGGCAGCTTTCTGACGAAGCAATTGCGGACTTAATCGAAACGCCAAAGAATCCGGCACATGGCGATCTTGCTTTTCCCTGTTTTACACTTGCAAAAGCATTCAGGAAGTCACCTGCCTCTATTGCTGGCGAGACAGCGTGCCTGATTCAGGGACCGCATATCGAAAAAGCAGAGGCTGCTGGTCCTTACATTAATATCTTCTTTTCCAAAGAGTCAGCCGGTGCAGTCATAATGGAAAAAATTTTGAACGAAGGAAAAGAATATGGACAGCTGAATGATGGCGCAGGCAAAACAGCCGTGCTTGATTTCTCTTCGCCAAACATCGCAAAGCCCTTCTCCATGGGCCATTTGCGGTCTACGGTCATTGGAAACGCCCTCGGCAGCCTGGCCGAAAAATGCGGTTATACAGCGGTCAGAATCAACCACTTAGGCGACTGGGGCACACAATTCGGCAAGCTGATCACCGCTTATACAAAGTGGGGCAGCCCGGATAAAGTGAAGGAAAATCCCATAAAGGAACTGCTTAGCCTATATATACGCTTCCATGAAGAAGCAGAAGCTAACCCAGCCCTTGAAGATGAAGCGCGTTCCTGGTTCAAAGAGCTTGAAAACGGAAATGAGCAAGCTCAGGCACTCTGGAGCTGGTTTAGAGAAGAATCATTGAAAGAATTCCAGCGGGTTTATGATATGCTTGGCATTCATTTCGACTCATACAATGGTGAAGCTTTTTATAATGATAAAATGGAACCCGTCATAGAGGAACTCATGGCAAAAGACCTGCTGGCTGAGTCTGATGGCGCAGAGGTGGTTCAACTGCCTGATGAAGACCTTCCTCCATGCCTGATAAAAAAATCCGACGGAGCGACTCTGTATGCAACACGGGATCTCGCTGCAGCTTTTTATAGAAAAGAAACCTATCAGTTTGATCATTCCCTATACATTGTCGGTCAGGAACAGAGCATCCATTTCAGGCAGGTTAAAAGCGTTATTAAAAAGATGGGTTATGAGTGGGCGGATAATATGACACATGTCCCTTTTGGCCTCTATTTAAAAGATGGGAAAAAGATGTCTACCCGAAAAGGCAGAGTCATCCTTCTTGAGGAGGTCCTGAATGAAGCAATCCTTCTGGCAAAGACCAATATCGAAGCTAAAAATCCCGGCTTGGAAAACAAAGATGAAGTCGCTGAAGCAGTCGGCATCGGGGCTATTCTGTTCCATGATCTGAAAAATGACCGCATGAATAATATTGAATTTTCACTTGAAGATATGCTGACATTTGAAGGAGAAACAGGACCCTATCTGCAATACACCAATGCCCGGGCCTATTCTCTTCTCCGCAAGGCAGACGATATTCCATCTGCCGAAAATGGGCTATCTGATTCTTACAGCTGGGAAATTATCAAGCTGCTCTATCAGTATCCTGAAAAAATCAGACAATCTTATATGCAGCTTTCCCCTTCTGTCCTGGCTAAATATTTGATTGATGTGGCTCAAGCCTTCAATAAATATTACGGACAGGTAAGAATATTAGAAAAGGATAACAGCATCAAATCAAGACTTGCCCTTGTCAAAGCAGTCACAATTGTTCTTTCCGACGGGATGCAGACACTCGGCATGAAGGTGCCCCGGCAAATGTAAAAGGAGAGGCCATTATGGTCTCTCCTTTTTTGCCTTTGTGCGGGCATTTGCTTTATGCATTTTCACAAGGCTTCTTACTAAAAAGCCGCCGACAAAAATGGCCATCAGCACTAAGCCGGTATAATTCAAATGTATTAATTTCAGAATCACACTTGCCACTGTAGCCATATATAAGGCTCCGAGCATATAGGTGATTTCTTCGTTTTCAAAATAGGAGGTAAGCTTCGCTCCAAATTGTGACCCTATCAGGCCTCCTGTTACGAGTGAAATGCCAATCCAATAATCAATGCTGACAGTGGAAGCGTAGGATAGAAAGCCTGCAGATACGATTAACATGATAGCAAACAAGCTGGTTCCTACTGCTTTCTTCGGCATCATCCCTAAATAGGCAACCGATAAAGGCACCATAATAAAGCCGCCGCCCACACCTAATGTCGTAGAAACAAATCCTGCAAAAAATCCAATCAGAACCATTTTCACAATGGATGGAGAATGTTCAGATGACGGAGCGGCATTGGCTGATTTTTTCCCTCTTTTTAACATGCCCAAAGCAAAATAAGACAGCAGAATGATATAAAACAAAGGAACTGCCCACGCATCCCAGCCCTTTTCCTCAAGAAACAGCACAAAGGGATGGGCGGCCTGAGTAGCTGCCATACCGCTTAGTCCAAGAATCAGCCCTTGCTTAAGCCATATATTCTTCATCCTGATATGAGCGAAGATGCCTGAAAGAGAGGTACCAATTGAAAAAAGCAAACTCGTTGTGATTGCTTCTACCGGAGAAAAGCCAAACAGCATGAGTGTCGGAGTAAGAATGAATCCCCCGCCTACCCCAAAAAAACCAGAGAGCACACTAATAAGCGCTCCGAGCGTAATAAATAAGAGATATTCCATTAAAAAATCCTCACTAACCTGTATGTCTTGCCTATTAAGCGGTACTATATCACTTTACCATAATCAGCCATGGTTATACTGTGGATTTTGAATTTGCTTATTTATAATTATTATAAATAAGTATTGATTTTAATTTGATATTTGTTATAATAAATATATAAATGACTTAGGGGGAATATAAAAATGGAAAAATTACATGCAGCATTAAATGTACAAATCGCAAACTGGAGTGTTCTTTATACTAAATTGCACCGCTACCACTGGTTTGTAAAAGGCCCGCTTTTCTTTACCCTTCATGAAAAGTTCGAAGAATTATATAATGAAGCAGCTGAAGTTGTGGATGAGGCAGCCGAACGCCTGCTAGCCATCGGCGGCTCACCGGCAGCGACACTTAAGGAGTTCTTAAGCATCACTACTCTTGAAGAGTCTAATGGGGAAAAGAAAGCAGAAGATATGGTTGCCGCTCTTGCTTCCGATTATAGACATATTAAAGAACAATTAATTTCTTTAGCACAGCTTGCTGAGGAGCAGGAAGATCAAGTGACAGGCGACTTTGCCATCGGTCTTATGGAAAAATTGGATACGCATATTTGGATGTTAAATGCCTACTTAGGAGAATAATCGATAATTAAGAAAGAGTCAGTGAGAAAAATCACTGGCTCTTATTTTTGTGCAGAAAAAATCTTCCCCTAAAGACTTACTGAGATGTTATGATTGACCTGATTGCCTGATATCATCTTCAGAAGGGAGTATCCATAATGGGAAACTTAAAATATTCATTATTCATTTTTCTTGGCGCATGCAGTTATGGCATTCTGGCATCCATTGTGAAACTCGGACTCCAGGCCGGCTACTCTGTTCCTGAATTGACCGGAAGCCAATATTTATTTGGGCTCCTTTTGCTGTTGCTTTCTTTCCCATTTATCAAAAAAACAAAAATCACCCTTCAACAAACAGCAGCTTTGTTATTGACCGGTGCTTCCCTAAGTTTAACAGGCATTCTGTATGGAATGAGCCTTGATCGGAATCCGGCCTCCATCGCTGTTGTCCTCTTATTTCAGTTCACCTGGATAGGAATTCTTTTAGAAGCTCTATATGAAAAAAAGATGCCCAGCAAAGCAAAAATCATTTCTTCGATTTTGCTAATTATAGGGACTGTATTTGCAAGCAACCTGATTAATTCCGGGTCACATCCTATTCAAGCTGAGGGACTGATCTATGGCTTATTATCTGCGGTAACATTTGCCGTATTCATTTTTGCAAGCGGCAAGGCAGGTAAAGGAATTCCAACCATCCAGAGGAGCATCTTCATCACGTTTGGCGGACTTCTTCTGGTTGCAGCTTTTTCAGGCCCCGTTTTAATAAGCGGTGGCATCCAGCTTGAGGGCCTATGGAAATTCGGGCTGCTGATGGCATTGTTCGGGGCTATTTTCCCAATTGTATGTTTTGCAATCGGCTCACCTCATTTAGATTCAGGTCTTGCCACAATTGTAGGTTCTGCCGAACTCCCGGCCGCTGTTGCTGCTGCCATGCTGATTCTTGGCGAAAGAATTTCAGAAGCACAGGCTTTCGGAATCGTGCTGATCCTGATCGGAATCAGTATTCCGCAGTTCACATTAAAAAAAGCAGCAAAGAATCGTTTTAGCACGTAACGTGTTTTTACGGATATTTTCAGGAGACTTTGGGATCCATTCCAAAGTCTTTTTTCTTTAAAGGCTGTTGCATGAGTTCGGACTCTTTCCTGCGGATCTTCTTCTCCTGTCTGAAGTTGCACCGGGTTCGGACTCTCTCCTGCGGATTTCTTCTTCTCCTGTCCGAAGTTGCACCGGGTTCGGACTCTCTCCTGCGGATTTCTTCTTCTCCTGTCCGAAGTTGCACCGGGTTCGGACTCTCTCCTGCGGATTTCTTCTTCTCCTGTCCGAAGTTGCACCGGGTTCGGACTCTCTCCTGCGGATTTCTTCTTCTCCTGTCCGAAGTTGCACCGGGTTCGGACTCTCTTGACCAGAATTCACCTCCTACTGTCCGAAGTAGCGCAGGGTTCTTTTCGATATTGTCCTTCATAACGGACTATTTTTATTTTCCCAAGCTTTTTCTCTTCACAAAAATTTGCAATTTAAGTAAACTATTAATACCTATAAAACCAATGAGAAAGGTCGGAATATAATTGGCAAATACACCTGTTTCTATTCCCCGCCCGCTCGTAAGAACTAATCAATGGTCGATCGTATTAAGTGTTTTAGCTTCGTGGCTAACCGGAGAAGCATGGATTCTTGCCATACCCCTCCTTGCAGGTATAATGGGCCTATTGTTCGGCTACAATCCCATTATGCGTGCAGCAAAACTTTTTCTAAGAAAAAATCCTGCTGATTACATTCCCGAAGACTGGGAGCAGCAGCAATTTAATCAAGTGATTGCCGTTGCATGCCTGGCGCTGGGCCTGATCAGCTTTCTTCTGGGCTGGACAGCTGCAGGATATGTTTTTACAGCTATGGTAGCTCTATCAGCATTTGTCGCCATTCTTGGATTTTGCATAGGCTGTTTTATCCGCTTTCAGCTCAATCAATATAAATACCGAAAATCTTATAAAGCTTAAGGCAGCCAACACGGCTGTCTTTTTCATTTCCTTTTCCACCCAGCTAGTTTCAAAGGACTTTTTAAGGGGTACATATTTCATAAGTAAAACATTCTGAGGTGAAAAAATGAAAACTGCCAGTAAGTTTCTTTTAACAAAAGAAGATATGACTAACCCCGAGATTGTGCCTGAGTGGGTTTGTCAGGAATATAAAACATTTCATGATACAGTTACAGATAAAACCTTCCCGTGCTATTTTGGAATGACTGCTGAAATGCGCGGCGAATTGAGATATGCCTATATTACACAGGAAGATTGGTCTAACCTGCCGGGAGCCCTCGAATCCTTTATCGAGCTTTTTGACGCACCAAAACTCATTCGCCATGGCCTGTTTGTATTTGTGGAGCCGGAGACAGATGAAAAACCGCTTGAACATTACAGAGAATATTTCTGGAATATTCTGCAGTATTTGCATAAGGTTGATACAAAGCCTTGGCCTAAGGATTATCCGACAGATCCTGACCACCACTTATGGGCGTTTTCTTTTGCTGAGGAACCATTCTTTGTGTTTGGAAATGCGCCTGCCTACAAGCAGAGAAAGACGAGGGATTTAGGCAATAGCCTTGTACTGGGCTTCCAGCCGCGCCGCATTTTTGAAGGCCTTGAAGGCACCTCTAAAGGCGGCATCATGTCCAGGGAAAAAGTAAGGGAACGGGTTGAAAAATGGGATGGCCTCCCTACCCATCCAAACATCAGCCATTATGGCGATCCCGAACACCGTGAGTGGAAACAATACTTTATCGGTGATGACATTAAACCAATCGAAGGGAAATGCCCTTTCCATCATAAATAATTTTGAAAGTGAAGCGCCTAGCGCACGAATTATCTTCGAGGACCGTCGATCCACTAATTCTTCCTGAAAAGCAAAAAACTGCATAAATAAATAAGGAACCGCTCTCAGTAAACGGTTCCTTATTTATGAGTTATATATTGATTAATGCGACTGCCAATTGCGGACAGTACTTCTCTTCCAGCTGCCTGACTTTGAAGCTGGTCGACAAGGACAGCGGCGTAAACGGTGTTTCCTTTATGGGTAAATATGGCGCAATCATGCTCTATTCCGGGTAGTTCTCCTGTTTTGCTGGCAACCTTGACTTTTTCCGTGTCCATTGTGTTTGCAAGTTTGTTCTTATACTGCTGTTTTTCCAATATATCCAGTGCTTTTTCTGTAAATTTCCCGGATAAAAGCGAATTCTCTGCCAATGCCTTCATGCCATACACCATATCCCTGGCAGTCGTGGTGTTGTCCATGCCGTTTTTCAATGCCTCAAAGTCCATCATCTTTCTGTTTAATTCCGTGCAATTAAACCCCAAACTTTTGATAAACTGATTGATTTTCTCTATTCCCAGCCTCTCAATGATGAGATTGGTCGCAGTATTATCAGATACAATGACCATGAGCGTCATTAAGTCTATAACCTTCATCTTCAGACCCTTGCTCATGGCCTGCAATACCCCGGCTCCGCCAACCCGGGCAGCATCCTTCACTTCTGCTTCCTCATCGAGATCAAGCAGGGCATTCTCCGCCTGTGAAAGCCCCGCGAGTAAAATGGGAACCTTAATTAAGCTTGCGGAAGAGATAACATCATCGGCATTTGTTTCGATAACACCATCCTCTGTATGGATGTATACGGCCACACGTCCTTCACAGCAGCTGGCCAAATCAAGAATTTCTGCTTTGATAGTAAGAAAGTTCATGTTATTTCGCAGCGGCTACTTGCGGCCGGTTATGGTCGCCCGTTACCTTTTCATTATATAAATGGCAGGCCACAAAATGATCCTTCTCAATCTCCTGCCACTCAGGCTTCATGGAAGCACAAGCCTCCATCGCATAAGGACAGCGCGTGCGGAATACGCAGCCGCTTGGAGGATTCATTGGACTTGGGAGTTCCCCTTCCAAAATGATTCTTTCCCGATGATCCTCAACATCAGGGTCAGGGATGGGAATCGCCGAAAGTAAGGCCTGCGTATAAGGGTGAAGCGGATTTTTATATAAGTTTTCGCTTGTGGTTAATTCCACTAAATTCCCCAAATACATAACGCCAATTCTGTCGCTGATATGTTTGACCATCGAGAGATCATGGGCGATAAATAAGTAGGTCAGGCCTTTTTCTTTTGGAGCCCCTTAAGCAGGTTGACTACCTGGGCTTGTACCGATACATCCAGTGCGGAGATCGGCTCATCAGCAATAATGAATTCCGGATCCAGCGCTAATGCACGGGCAATCCCAATTCTTTGCCTTTGTCCGCCGCTGAATTCATGCGGGTAGCGGTTGGCATGATCGCGGTTAAGTCCCACATCCTCCAGAAGCTGATAGACCCGCTCAAGCCGTTCCTTCTTGTTCGGATATAACCCATGCACTTCCATGGGCTCCGAAATAATCTCCTGGACGGTTGACCGCGGATTCAACGAAGCATATGGATCCTGAAAGATCATCTGCATCTTCCTGTGAAAAGCAAACCTTTCTTTTTCAGTCATGGTATGGACATTCTTTCCGTCATAAAGGACATCGCCTTCTGTACGGTTATATAAACCAATAATTGTACGCCCTGCGGTTGACTTTCCGCAGCCGGATTCGCCGACAATCCCGAAGGTTTCTCCTTGTTTGATATGAAAGGAGACATCATCAACGGCCTTCAGAGTCTGTCCTTTCCCCATTGAAAAATGCTTCTTCAAATTATTGACCTTTAACAGTGCTTCTTTTGACATATTTATTCCCCCGTCTCTTGCCAGTAACGTCTAGCTGCACATAATTCCTTTTCATAGATGGTGTCTTTCAAGTCGATAATTTCGATGGTTTTACCGGTATTAGGAGAATGAAGCAGCTTCCCATCACCATAATAGATGCCAACATGATGGAGTTTGCCTTTTCCTTCTTCATAAGCAAAAAATAATAAGTCCCCGGGTTCAATGGCGTCAAGTTCAACCGGATCCCCTGCTTCCGCCTGATCATGGGCATCACGGGGGATGATAAATCCATTTGCTTTGCACATAGAATAGCTGAATCCTGAGCAGTCATACCCAAAGCTGCTCATGCCGCCCCATAGATATGGCAGGCCTATAAATTGTTCCCCCGCATCGATGATGTCTTTTCCGCTGCCTTTCCGTATAGCCCCGATTGTTTCATACACCTGCACATCTTCAGGTTTTAGATATCCTGCTCCCTCAGGTGTCTGCACCTGAATCCACTCAGCTTCTTCTCTTAACACCGGGAGTATGGTTTGATAGCTTAGTATAAGTTCCGGCTCTCTGTCATTAGAATAGAGGGTTGCCTTTTTCTTCTGAATGACCGCAGCCTTTCTGCTACCAAGCTTCCAATCTTCATTTTTAGTCAGCTGGGCTTTCGGCACCCATCCGGGATATCCTCTCTCGTCCTTAGAAGAAGGCTGGCCCGGGACAACAACATGAACCCACCCATCCTTCTCCTCCAATACAATCACTTCTTCTCCGTACAGAACTTGTGATTGAACAAGATTCCCTTCGCAAAGTTCAAGCCGGGGCTCATATGTGAGCTTTCCAAGCCAGGAATCCAGATTAACTGGATTGGTGATCGCTTCAAAGTCAATTTCTCTTGATGAATCGCTTGATGTCCACAAGGTTGCTACAGGAACCGATACCAGCCATTTTTGCTGAATTGCCAAAACAAATTCCTCCTTTTCATGATTTATCAGGAAGTCAGTTCCTGCTTGTTCACTATTAACGATACATTCCTGATGCCCAGACCATGTTCCGACGGCAGGGTGATTTTACGGCCGGAATAATGGATTCCGCCTTCCACAATTTCTTTTGCCATCATCAATGGAGCGTCAAAATCAAAACGGGTTATATTCTTTTTGCTTGCGGCAAAATGGGCTGCTGCCGTAATGCCGATCTTGGTCTCAATCATGCTGCCCACCATGCACTCCATCCCGCAGACTTCAGCGAGCTGATTGATGATCTGCGCCTGATAAATGCCGCCTGATTTCATCAGCTTAATATTGATTAAATCAGCACTTCGCGTTTTAATGACTTCAAAAGCCTGCTTCGGGGAAAAGACACTTTCGTCTGCCATAATCGGTGTATCAACCGCATCGGTAACCTGCTTAAGGCCCTCTATATCCCAGGCCTTCACAGGCTGTTCGACAAGCTCAATATTCAAGTCCAAAGCTTCCATTTTTCGGATGGCATAGATAGCATCCTTTGATTTCCAGCCCTGATTGGCATCCAGCCGGATTTTAATCTTTGATCCGACTCGTGTGCGGATTTCTCTAATTCTCTCAATATCTGTTAAAATATCATCCTTGCCAACCTTCACCTTAAGGACATTAAAGCCCTGCTGAACATAGGAAACAGCATCTTCTCCCATTTCCTCCGGGCCATTGACGCTTACCGTATAATCCGTTTCCACCTCATTTTTATGTCCGCCTAAAAACTGATATAGGGGCAGTTTGCACTGCTGTGCAAGACAATCATACAATGCCATATCCACTGCAGCCTTTGCACTTGAATTTCCTATTAAAGCAGACTGAATTCCCTGGAAGATATCCTCATAGTTTAGGAGACTCTTATTGACCAGCATCGGCTTTAATACCTGATGAATGGCGGATTCGATGCTTGATAGGCTGTCTCCTGTGATCACCACAGTTGGAGGGGCCTCCCCCAGCCGGCAATACCGTTATCGCAAGTTACTTTTACAACAATCGTTTCTGCTGTCTCAACCGTTCTCAAAGCTGTTTTAAATGGTTTTTTCAGTGGTACCGCAGCTCTAAATGTTTCGATCGTGTTTATTTTCATCTATACCACCCTTTTACTTAACGCCGCTTTCGATTATCAGATTTTTACCGGCAGCATCCAATTCTGCCATTACACCTAAAGGCACAGAAATATGCGGAGAGCAATGGCCGATATTAAAGCCTTTTACAGCCGGCTTATTCACCCTTTTTATATAAGTATCCAGTACTTCATCCAGTTCTAAGGAAAGTTCTCTTTCAGGGACGCAATTATTAAAGTCCCCGATGATAAAGCCGGCGGCATCCTCAAGCTTCCCGGCCATATGCAGCTGGTTTAGCATGCGGTCGACCGCACGGGGCTCTTCATTGATGTCTTCAATAAGAACAAGCTTATCTTTTGTATCTATTTCATAGGGTGTCCCTATCGTACTGGCCAGGAGAGACAAATTGCCGCCCGTTAAGACTCCCGAAGCCCTGCCGCTTACCATTGTCTCCAGATTTGAAATCCCTTCTGGATAGTCAAGCGTTACAGGCTCAAATAACTGGTTAAAATATTGCTTTGATAGCGGATCCGCATCCTCCTTGCCAATATCGGATGCCAGCATCGGGCCATGGAAGGTGACTAATCCCGTCTGCTGGCGGATTGCGGTGTGCAGGAATGTAATATCACTGTAGCCCCAGAAAATTTTCGGGTTTTCTTTAATCAGGCTGTATTCAATTTGGGACGCAATTCTCCCTGTGCCATAGCCGCCGCCTGCGCAAATGATGGCTTTGACTTCCTTATCCAAAAACATTTTATGTAAATCTGCCAGCCGGTCCTCGTCATTTCCGGCAAGGTATCCATATTGATCAGTCACATGATCGCCCATTTTTACTTTTACGCCAAGCTCATCCAAAAAGGCCAGGGATCGCTTCAGGTTTTCCTGATTGGGCGGACTTGCCGGTGCTATAATTCCAATCGCATCGCCTTTTTCCAGGCGCTGAGGTTTCATTGCCATGCTGCCACATCCTTTTAGTTGTTTATTAGCATTATATGCTCCTTCAGCAAAAGCATTGTTTGGGAAATGAATTAATTGTCGAGGATATAAGCTAAAATTCGAGAAAATGTATTATTTTTCGGGAAATAATTTGAAAAGCGCAGAGCGGCGACAAGCTTAAGACAAGCGCTAGGCAGAAAGCGTTTTTTGCCTTCAGAAGTGATTGCCCGAAAAATGAAGGCGACTGCTTAGGGAGCCGCATTTAGCCAAGCTTCAGACCTTGAGCCGATGGCGCTCGGAGCTAGACAGTTATCAAAGTTCAAAGATCCAAATTCTCAAAAGTTTATATTTCGAAAAAAGGGATGTTCGCACGAACACCCCTTTTTTCAAATCAAGCAGAAGAAGCATTACTTCTTATCTGCCCATTTAAGCTCCATGTATCCAACCGGATGGCGGACGATTCCTGAAACAGCATCATTATAGAGATAAACCTGGTTGTAGAAATGGATAGGGATAATCGGCATTTCTCCAAATAAGATTTTTTCTGCTTCATACATTAGTTCAAAGCGTTTGGCTTCATCAGCTTCATTCTTTGCATCTTTAATCAGCTGATCGTATTTCTCATTGCTCCAGCCGGTGCGGTTCATGGAATGTCCTGTCTGGAAGTTTTCAAGGAAGTTGATAGGATCTGCGTAGTCAGCAAGGAACGAGCTTCGTGATAATTGGAATTTAAGCGCTTTTTGTTCTTCAGCGAATACATTCCATTCCATGTTGGCAAGCTTTACTTCCACGCCAAGGTTTTCTTTGAACATTTGCTGAAGTGCTTCAGCTATTTTCTTGTGTGTATCATCCGTGCTGTATGTTAAGGTAACTTCTGGAAGCTTATCATATCCTTCTTCTTCCATGCCTTTTTCAAGCAATGCCTTCGCTTCTTCTGCATTTGTTTTTACAAGATCTCCCGACACTTCACGGAAATCTTTTCCTGAAGGATCAGTAAAACCATATGAAACAAATCCATATGCTGGCTTTTCACCATTCTTTGTGACGAAATCAACAATTTGCTGCTGGTCCACTGCCATCGCAAATGCTTTACGGATGTTTAGATTTTGGAATGGCTCCATGTTTACATTAAATCGATAGAAATAATCTCCAGCCTGGTCTTCAACTTTTGCTTCTCCCAGCAGCTGCTCGCTTAGCTCAGAAGGTACATCCGATACATCCAGTTCTCCCGATTGATACATTTGATATTCAGTATTTGTATCATCAATGATTGCCCAGTGAATTTTATCAAGCTTTACAGTCTCAGCATCCCAATATTGATCGTTTTTCTCCATCACAAAATGGCTGTCATGCTCCCATTCCGTTAAGTTGAAAGGACCATTTCCGACAAAAGATTCAGCTTCAGCAAACCACTTCGGGTTTTCTGTTGCAACTTTTTCGTTAATTGGGAAAAATGCAGGGTTAGTGATTACACTTAAGAAGTAAGCTTGCGGACTAACTAAAGTAACTTCAAATGTTTTGTCATCAACTGCTTTTACTTTTACATCATCAGCTGATCCTTCCCCATTGTTATAAGCTTCTCCGCCTTCAATGAAGTAACCAAGGAAAGCGGCTGAAGAACCTGTATCAGGATTTAAAAGGCGCTTCCATGCAAATTCGAAGTCACCTGCAGTTACAGGATCACCATTTGACCATTTTGCATCCTCACGGATATGAAAGGTATAAACCTTTCCATCTTCTGAGATATCCCATTTTTCAGCAATTGCTGCTTCTGGTTCATGATCTTGCCCCAGACGGGTCAAACCTTCCATCAAGTTATTCAGTGCGCTCCAGGAAACAGAGTCAAAGCCGATAGGAGGATCAAACGAAGTCGGCTCCTGGCCATTGTTCAAATAAAGCACTTTTTCAGCACTTTCTTCTTCTTTCTTGCCATCATCCTTGCTGTCTGTTTCTTTGCCGGCATTTTCATTTGCCGTACAGGCTGCCATGACAAACAGCAATACACCTGCCAGCAGCAGTGATAAAAACTTTTTCATTCTTTTTCCCCCTCTTAAAATATATTTCTTTATCTATCAGCTGCCTGTTTGACAGCTGATAGAATCATAACTTTCACTGTGCTGATCCAGCACTGTGAAAGGAAAAACCTATTTTACGGATGCAAGCATTTTCTGTGCCCGTTCATCCTGGAGCCAGCAATCTACATGATGATCACGGCTTATATGAGTTTTATATGGATAAACCCGGTCACATACTTCCATTGCGAAGCCGCATCGGGCAGCAAACGGGCAGCCGGCCGGCGGAGCGAATAAATCCGGCGGGGATCCGCCAATGGGAACTAGATCGGCTCCGTCAAGATCAAGACGCGGAACTGAATTCAGCAGGCCTTTCGTATAGGGATGCTGTGGATTGTAGAAGATTTCCCTTCGTTCTCCGGCTTCCACTATTTTTCCTGCGTACATGACGGCAATGCGGTCCGCTACTTGAGCGACAACGCCAAGGTCATGGGTAATGATGATAATGGATACTCCAGTTTTCTTCTGGATATCTTTAAACAAATCCAATATTTGTGCTTGTATGGTCACATCAAGTGCGGTTGTAGGTTCATCGGCAATTAGTACTTCGGGCGCACAGACAAGGGCCATGGCAATCACAATCCGCTGCCTCATCCCTCCGCTGAACTGGTGGGGATAATGCTTCAATCTTTCGGACGGATTTGGAATCCCAACTAAATTAAGCATTTCCAGGGCCTTTTTACGGGCATCCTGCCGGGAAATGGGTTCATGCTGCATAATTCCTTCTATAATTTGCTCCCCAATGGTAATAGTAGGGTTCAAAGCCGTCATTGGATCCTGAAAGATCATCGAAATGTCTGCACCGCGAATATTCCGCATTTCAGACTCTTTTAATTTGGTCAGATCCTTCCCTTTAAAAAGGACAGCGCCATCAGCTATTCTCCCGGGCGGGGAGGGAATCAGCCGCATGATGCTCTGGGAAGTCACGCTTTTCCCGCAGCCGGATTCACCGACAATTGCAAGGGTTTCCCCCTTATACAGATCAAATGTTACTCCCCTTACAGCCTGGACTTCACCGCCATAAGTGGTAAATGTGACATGCAGGTCTTTTACTTCCAGTACTTTCTCCATGCTGCTACCTCCTTAACTTTGGATCAAGGGCATCCTGCAATCCGTCTCCCAGCACATTAAACGAAAACATGGTCAGGGAGATGAAAAAGGCAGGGAAGAACAGGCGCCACCAGTGACCTGATAGAATTGTAGACAGCCCATCATTGGCCATGGATCCCCAGCTGGCAAAAGGAGGCTGAATGCCTAATCCCAGAAAGCTCAGGAAAGCCTCTGCAAAGATGGCTGAAGGAACGGTAAGTGTCATCTGTACAATAATAGGGCCCATCGTATTCGGAAGCAGGTTTTTCTTAATAATCCTCGAAGTTTTTGTCCCAAAAGTCTTTGATGCCAGTACAAATTCATAGTTCTTAATCTGCAGAACCTGCCCGCGGACAATCCGGGCCATCCCAACCCAGCCCGTCACAGAAAGGGCAAATATAATAGTGAACAAACCAGGTCCCATTACGACGCTGATTAAAATAACAACAAGCAAATAAGGAAGTCCATAAAGAATTTCCACAACCCTCATCATGGCATTATCTGTTCTGCCGCCTTTATAGCCGGCAATCCCGCCATAGATGACTCCGATTGCAAAATCAATCATGGCAGCAACGATTCCCACGAATAAGGAAATTCTTGCACCATACCATGTTCTGGCGAATACATCTCTGCCCAGCTCGTCAGTGCCGAACCAATACTTCGATGATGGCGGAAGGTTCTGATTAGTCAGAGACTGCTCAGATACACTATGCGGGGAAAGCATGGGTCCAAAAATAGACATAAAGGCTAAAGCAATAAGAAAGAATAGCCCTGCCATTGCCAGCTTATTTTTCAAAAGCCGGCGCCATGCATCCTGCCAATAGGAAAGGCTCGGCCTTACAACTGCTTCCGCTGCATCCTGGTCCTTGGCCTTAGGCACAAACCAGTCATCCGGAATATCGGGTGCAAGGTTGCGGTTATCATGCTGTTTGCGCAGTTCCATTAGCTCGCCTCCTTTTTGTGAAGCTTAATTCTCGGGTCTAAAATTCCATATGCAATGTCCACAAGGAACAGCATAATAATCAATATTGAACTGTAAAAAACGGTGGTCCCCATTATGACGGGATAATCACGTGTATTGATGCTTTCTACAAAATACTTTCCCATTCCAGGAATGGCAAAGATTTTTTCAATGACAAACGTACCTGTCAAAATGCTTGCTGCCAAGGATCCCAATACAGTTACGACAGGCAGGAGGGCATTCCTCAGTGCATGCTTAAACACAATTTTCACTGGTGATAAGCCTTTTGCTTTGGCCGTTTTTATGTAATCCTGCGTCAGCACCTCCAGCATGCTTGAACGTGTCAGACGGGCGATAATCGCCATGGGCCCTGTCGCAAGCGCCAGAGTCGGCAGTATCATATGCTTCGGACTTGACCAGGTAGCCACCGGCAGGATTGCCAGGTTGACAGCAAGCTGCTGAATTAACAGTGTGGCAAGCACAAAGTTTGGCACCGATATTCCCAGAACAGCAATGGTCATCGCTAAATAATCAATAAAGCCATTGTGCCGGAGGGCAGCTATGATTCCGAGGGCAATTCCCGAAAAAACCGCCACGATCAATGTGACGATTCCCAGTTCGAAAGACACCGGAAAGCCCCGTCCGAGCATTTCATTAACCGTCTGGGAAGATTTTTTAATAGATGGCCCAAAGTCGAATGTCACAACGGACTTCAAGTACATCCCATATTGGACATAGAGCGGTTCATCCAAATGGTAGAATTTTTCCAGATTTCGCTGAACCGCTTCACTTGTATTTCTTTCTTCATTAAAAGGCGACCCCGGTATGGAATGCATTAAGAAAAAAGTCAGAGTGATAATGAACCAAAGTGTGACGACCATTGCGATAAGGCGTTTTATTATGTATCCAGTCATTCATTAACACTTCCTAACAGAATGTAGTTCTCATGGCCAGCTCAGTCATCACCAGCATTGCCTGGTATGCTTCAAGAATATCCTTAGCCTGATAGCGGACAATGGTTGTATTCTCTTCTATCTCTGCACCAGGCATTAAAGCAGCCCACTCAGCCTGGCCATAGTTGGCAAATTCAATTTTCAATACAGGGTTTTCTGGCGGAACAAGCGGTTCTACAAGTTCCTTCCTGCTAAGAGCCTCTGCTGCTTTTTCTCTTAAAAGCTGTCCGGCTTTTGCAGGTGTCAGCGATTTCACGCTTGAGCGAGAAATCGTTTCCTTTAAACCGCAGTGGTGACATTCGGGATTAATTTTTCTGCTTCCAGAGCCGCCTGGTCATCTCCGGCCACCATGAGAACAGGTACGCCATGATAACCTGCCACATAAGCATTAAAGCCCATTTCCCCAATGGCATGGTCATTGATGTACATATGCCTTACACCGAATATCATGGAGTGGGACATAACTCCTTTCATGGAAGCACGTGCATGATAACCAACAAACATGGCACCGCTAAAGGTTGAATCAAGCCCCTGAACCATTGAGTATGGCTTCACATCGCCAGTAATCAGCTGTGTTTCTGGATGCATCCTTTCAATGAGCAGGTTATTCATTTTCGAGTGGCTGTCATTTACGATAACCTCGCTGCAGCCCTCGTCAAAGGCAGCTGTTACCACATGATTTGCTTCATCAGTCATGATTATCCTGCTGCGTTCATAATTGTGCTTCGAAGAGTCAACATGTGTGTGATCAGCCAGACCCGTTATTCCTTCCATATCAACCGATAGATAAAGCTTCATTAAAAATCCCCCAAATATTATATTGTTATAGTTTTATATTATAGATTATTTGATATTTTCTGTAAAATTAGCCTGTAATCTACCTTTTATACAGGCAGAATGCAAAAAATCCAGCTATCGGAGAAAATAATGCTTTTCTCTGATAGCTGGATTTCATCTGCGGAAAACAGAAAAAGCAGCTCTACTTATTCATAATTTGTGTATATTTTATATGGGCATTTTTAAAGGCAACCATTAGTGCCTTTTGAGAGGAGCCGAAGTAGCGGCTTTCGATTTCTTCCGTTACCTTGTCAGCTTCCAGTATGGATTTGCCGACAAATATTGATTTAATAAATAATGAGGTTAAGTTAATGGTAGATGAACATTCTGCATCTACAATTTCATCTGTTTCCCTGTCAATTACAAGACCTATAAAGAAGCCATTGTATTTTTGCATAATCGGATTGTTCAATGATGTTTTGCTGTCCCCGATGATATAGACGGTATTTTGTCTGTACATGAACTTGCCTCCTGCAGAACCGGATATTATATGAGGCGTTTATGAGGTTATCATAAACATTCATTATAATGCATGGCCCGTACCAAAATTGTAATACAACAGAAGCTGTATTACAATCACTTTTCAATACTTTTCTAAATATTTTATCAATTAAGGCTGTTCCTTCTCATTATTACATTATCAGTTTTCAGAGCTGATTTGCCCTGCAAGTCTCAGTGCATACTGAAGCAGGTTCTCCCCGCTCATAAGTTTGTCTCCCCCACCCTGTGCAAATTGAGGATTCCCCCGCCTTTTCCGTTAATCTTCTGCAAAAGTTCTGCAGCCAGGCCCTTCATATCAGACCCGGAATCTGCTCCACTGGCGCAAACAAATTGAAGTTTATCGGCGGTTTCATTGATTAGGATAACAACAGCATTTTCAGATTGGGATGCGATTAGGCGGGCCAGTTTCTGCAGCTCCTGGATGGATCGTCCCTCAAAGACCTTGCTGGTACACTCCCCGTTTCCTGCTATGAACAATTCTTTTGCTTCATAAGCTAACAGCGCTTCCTTTGCTGCTTCCAGCTGTTTCTCCAGGTTCTTCCCATTTTCAATCAAACGGCTGGCTGCTGAAGGCAAGTCCTCTTCTGATGCATTAAGAAGCTGACTAAGATTTTTTGTAATTTCATGTTTGCTCTGAAGCTGCGCAAGGATCCGATTCCCGCAGATAAACTGCACACGGATTTTCTTCTTTTGGC
Organism: Cytobacillus pseudoceanisediminis; assembly: GCF_023516215.1. Taxonomy (NCBI): domain Bacteria; kingdom Bacillati; phylum Bacillota; class Bacilli; order Caryophanales; family Bacillaceae; genus Cytobacillus; species Cytobacillus pseudoceanisediminis. The sequence continues at coordinate 3,949,651 of NZ_CP097349.1, forward strand.
GTTCCCAGTCTAATACTTTAATGCCGGCAACCTGGCCGGTTGAAGATGGGTGGGTTCCGCCGCATCCGTTATAATCAAATTCCGGGATCATCACAAGCCGAATGTCTTCCCTGACAGACAGCTGCTTGCGGAGCGGAAATTGGGAAGCTTCTTCCGCACTCACCCACCTGGCTTCTATTGGCCGGTTCTCAAGAATGATGCGATTCGCCAGCCTCTCCGCTTCTTCTGCATGCCGGACCGGTAATTCACTGATATCCAGATCAATGGTTAATGTTTCTTTACCTAAATGAAAGCTGACCGTTTTATAGCCGTAAAGCTCTTCAAAGGCAGCCGATAAAATATGCTGTCCTGCATGCTGCTGCATATGGTCAAACCGTCTGTTCCAATCTATTTCTCCTGAGATACTGGAAATGGAGGGGTCCAATTCCCTTTCTAAATAATGACGGATTTCCCCTTCCGCTTCTTCAACATCCAACACTTTTACGCCATTAAGTGTTCCCTCATCATGAGGCTGTCCTCCGCCAGTTGGGTAAAAGGCCGTTTCTTTCAGGACGGCATATATCTTTTCCTTGTCATCTTCTCCCTGATAGACAAGTTCCGTTTCAAATGTTTGGATATATGGATCTTCATAATAAAGTTTATTCAAAGCGAACCAACCTTCCTTGTAACTATTCTATTTTTAAACTACCGATTATGCAGTTACAGGTCAAGCCACTTATTAGTCAAGGGGAAATTATTAGTAATTTTATCCACGCGGTTTATGGATGTGATGAAAAAGGTATGTACACCAATAGATAAGCAATAAATTATAAGGAGGATGATGAACATGGCAACAAACAAGCATATTGTAGGTGCATATGATACAGAGCAAGAAGCCATTCAAGCGGTTGAAAAGTTAAGAGCGGAGGGATACCGCCCTGAAGACATTTCCGTAATCAGCAAAAATAAAGATGATGTAGATGCCGTTACAGAAGAAACAGGCACAAAAACGGAAGAAGGATTAGCTGCCGGAGCGGCAACAGGCGGAATTCTTGGAGGACTAACAGGTCTTCTGGCCGGTGTAGGCGCATTGGCGATTCCCGGTATCGGGCCGATTGTGGCAGCCGGACCAATCGCTGCTACATTAACAGGAGCTGCTGTTGGCGCAGGTGCCGGCGGTATTGCAGGAGCACTTATCGGCATGGGTATTCCTGAAGAGGAAGCACATCGTTATGAAGCTGATGTCAAATCAGGGAAAATTCTTGTGTTAGTCGACCCTGAAACTAAATCCACCGATTTTACTGACGGCTATACAGATACAAATCGTTCTGTTCTGGAAGGAGACCGGACAACCTATACAAACGCTGATCCTTTAAACCCCGGGGAGCTTGACCGCGGAACGAATGCTTTTAAGGATAACGCCAGAAACAGCAGCAGTGTTTGGACAGATGAGAATCTGGACTCAAACCGTCCGCTAAGCGAAAAGCTTGACGACACGACAACAGATGACTATACAGACCGTACTGTTTCGGCCTACAACGATGATGTGGATACCCGCTACAGAGATGCTTATGATTTTAATAATGTAAGGGAGAACCGCAATAACCCTTATAAAGGATAAAGAAAAAGGAGCTTTTCCCAAGAATGGGATGAGCTCCTTTTTTGCGTTTATATAGATAGTGGCAGCAGCTTTCACATTTCAATACTGGATCTGAATTGAATAAATTCCAGATTTTTCAGGTTTGTCTGAATTATTTTTCAAAGTTATACTTAAATGTAATGGAATGGAAAAACAGAAACCTAGCGGGGGAAATGATAATGAGAAGAGTGTTGCCAGCACAAATTATTTCTCATAGTCAATTTGGTTATAGGAAGATACCATCAAGTGTCCAATGCGAGTGCCCTAAATGCAGTAAACCGAGCCTTTTTACGATAAAGGCAAATTATAATCATACAAGCAAGTCCAGTATACTTTCACATGGAGGTTGTTCTGCCTGCAAAAAGGAATCGGTTTTTATCATGATTCTTAATCAAGCTGAACAATCGAGCGACGAGACTATTCTCTATATCTATGATCCCAATTCAGCGAAAGAGCTCCTGACTCAGCTTGAGAAAATAAAGGAAGTGCCGGGAGACCTGACAAGAGCCTACCGGTCGGCTTTAAATGTCAGCTATTCCAAAGATACGGTTGCTACTGCCGTGATGTCCAAACGGGTACTTGAAAGCATACTAAAGAACTTCCTCGGCGAAGAGGTCAAGGGGCAAAACCTTTCAAAGCAGTTTGAACAGCTGCCAGAGCATGTTGATTTAGCAAGGCCTCTGCAATCTTTAAGCCAGCTGGCACAGCCAGGCAGCGCCTTTTACCAGATGCTTGATCTCGAAAAAGATATTGATCAGGAAATGGCCTCTTTGCTGATGGAGCTCTTAGAGAGTTTAATAGAGTACTTATTTGTCCTGCCGAATAAAATTGAATTGCTGCAGCAAAAACTAAATCAAAAATTGCATTGACCCACAATTAACCCCCTTATCTTCTGATTAAGGGGGTAATTTTTATTCTTAATTACTCAACTGTCTTTTGATCTGGTCTTCTGCCTGCTTTAAAATTTCCTCGTCGCCGGCTTCTTTATTTGTAATGATATTCGTTTGATATTTTAAACCTTCATAGTCAACAGTTACGGTAATTTCTTTCATCTCTCTTGATCCTTTCCTGATGTTTTATTATATAAATACCAACAAAAGGACGTTTTAAAACTTTTTACGTTTCTTCCCCCAAATATTGCCCGTTGATTTCAGCACGAGGCACTCGCTTTCCGTGGGGCGGGCACTAAGCCTCGGTCGAGCTCCGCGTCTGTGGGGTCTCACCTGTCCCACTTCTCCCACAGGACGTTGAATATGCTTCCTCGAGAAAACACCGCACGAAGAAAATGCGATAGCATTTTCGCTGGATTAGCACCTTCCGCTCCAATCAACTCAGTGAATAACTGTAGAACTCCTTATCCCTCTTTCACCTGCTCTTCGAAAATACACGCAAGCCTTTCTTTCATTTCCTTTTCCGTTACAACAAGGCTATGGCTGCCCATTTTTGTTTTAAGTATAAGTTCATAGCCTTCATTTACTTCTTGAGAATAACCATAGTATTTATGATTCAGATCGATTTTTTTGAAATGGAAGGATTGCAGCTTTTTCCATGGAACAAACTTGCTTCCGCTTATAAAGCCGTCATCATAGACAGCAAATACATTCAGCAGATCCTTGGCATTAATTAAAGGGATAAACAGAAGATAGAGATACGTCCAGCTGAATTTCATATTATATTTTCCGAATATAAACATAGCGATTAGAAAAGCCAGCATGACAGCATACATCGTTAGTCCCAGCTTGTTTTTTGAGATAACAGGGGCATCCGCAGATTTCTGGGGGAATTTCCTTACTGTTTTCAGGTCAGTCCTGTCAAAAGGAATAAGGGCAGGTTTCTTCATTTGTGCTATTAAAATAATGTAATGATAGCTGTAATAGATAACGATTAATAGAAATAGAACCTCGAAAATTAATTTCATCATACCCGCCTCCTTAATAATCTTTACGATTATCCAAAAGATAAAGTTTCATCGCTACAAAAAAACGTAAAATTATTGATTGTGCAAACAAACTAATTCGAATATAATCTAATTAGATATATATCGAATCAACATTCGCAGAGGTGCGGAAAAAATGACAAATTGGACTGTATGGAAACAGGAAGCAAATTATCAAAAGCTCTTTTGGGCTGGTGTCATTAATGGAATTGGAAATCGATTTACACAGGTTGCGCTGCTTGCACTTCTATACCACGTAACAGGTTCCGGAGTAGCAATTGGGCTGTTATTCGCCATTCGCATGGCACCTTTTTTCTTCATTGCTCCAATAGGCGGAATGCTGGCAGACCGTTTTTCCAAAAAGGCCATTCTCGTGGCAGTAGACTTGTTGAGAGTGCCTGCTGTCCTGGCGCTGCTTTTCGTAAGGGAGGCAGGGGATTTATGGATTGTTTACGCAAGTGCACTCCTAATCGCAACGGGAGAAGCCATCTACTCACCAGCCAGGATGTCTGCGATACCTGCCCTTGTAAAGTCAGATAGGCTCATATTTGTAAACGCGATTGAACAAGTCATGATCGGGGCCGTCCTCATTATTGGATCAAGCACAGGCGGAATTCTCGCCTACTTTCTAGGTAACAATGCCGCTTTCATGATTAACAGCCTTACCTTCCTGTTATCAGCATATCTAATCTCCAGGATGGTTTTCCCGGCTGTCTCTGAGGAAAATAGAGAAAGAACGAAAACATCCGCTGCCATTTCGCCAGCGAGACTTATACTTGGCTCTTCTGCACTGATTGCCTTTTTTATCATGATGCTGACCATGCCGCTCGCCAATGGTATTGACAATATTCTTGTAAGCATTTATGGTCTGGAGGTTTTTGATATGGGAGAATTGGGCGTTGGATTTATGTATGGAGCACTGGGGATTGGGCTTATTCTAAGTTCATTCTTTTCTCATATGATCAAGAAAGGCCTTCTTGTACTCGCAATCATCTTTATCGCTTTAGAAGGCACTGGCCATATTTTATTAAGCCTCGCACCAAGCTTTTATACAGCACTTTTCACTGTTGTGCTGATCACCTTTGCAGGCGGCCTTGGCAACATCTGCCTGGACACGGTCATGATGAAATTCATACCCCGATCAAGACAGGGAACCTTTTTTGGTTTAATGCAGATGGTTTCAAACCTTTCCCTGGCTATCTCCATGGGTGCAGCAGGATTCCTGCTGGAGATTTTTGACCCGAGGACTCTTAGCCTGATTATTGGCTTATCGTATCTTATTTTTACTTTTATGTATGCACTTCTGTTTGCAAGGGTGGATCTTGTAAAAGAAAAGAGGGATTTTATTAGGGGAATGTAAGATTTTGGTCAGAGTTTGAGTATTGTTTTCACTATGATCTGGCTGGAAAGCTGATTTGACGCGAAGTGACCGATATCTATGGTGGTGAGGTGACCGATAAAAGGGTATTTTGACTGATATCCTTGCACAGGCTCTAAAATATTTGATATTGGCAATGAAAGACACCGCAAATTCATAGAAAATTTAATTCCAGCTAAAATCGCAGAAGAAACGCAAAAGCCCTGCAGGCTTTTAAACCTGCAGGGCTTCTTTTTAGTTTTCTTCAATTTCTCTGCGATTTTTCTTAAACATTTTAGATAATACTTCGTACACGATTGGCACAATAATAAGGGTCAATAGCGTCGAACTTGTCAGACCGCCGATAACGGTAATCGCAAGGCCTTTGGAGATAAGCCCTCCGCCGCCAGATCCGATGGCCAATGGAATTAATGCACCAATTGTCGCAATGGCTGTCATCAGGATTGGGCGAAGTCGGGTTGCTCCTGCTTCCAGCACCGCTTCCCTCATGACCAGACCGTCACGTTCCATATGGATGATCCGGTCCACCAGAACGATGGCATTGGTTACGACAATACCAATTAGCATTAATAGTCCCATCATGACCGACACAGAAATGGTTTCGCCAGCAATCAATAAGCCAACGAAAGAACCAATCACGGCAAATGGAAGGGAGAAGAGAATCGCAAATGGCGCCACTCCTTCACGGAATGTAACAACCAGAATGAAGTACACAATCGCAATGGCTGCAAGCATCGCAGCGCCAAGCTGTGTGAACGTCTCAGTCATATCTGCCTGAACGCCCGCAACTCCGACTGTTACACCCTTAGGCAGATCCAATTCATCAATCGCTTCATCTGTTTTAGAAGTAGCCTTTGAAATATCATCGCCCTTCACCGTACCTGACACGGTTGCGTAGTACTCGCCTTTACTGCGGGCAAGCGTATTATGCGTTGTACCTTCTTTCACTGTAACCAGCTCGGAAAGAGGCATAGTTGTACCCATCGCTGTCGGCACCTGTGTTGCCAGGATATCATCAATGGATTTCGGCTGTTCCGCTTGCTCCTGCTGGACAATGACTTCAAGCGTCTCACCGTCTTTTTCAATCGTTGTCAGAACATCCTTGGTGTTTGACGGATTCAGCATCATGACAATTTGTCCGGCTGTCAGACCATACTGCAGCAGTTCATCCTGCTCAACATTGAAGGTATATTCAACATATGCGTCTTCTGCACTTGAAGAAACATCCTCTAATTCCTCATTTTCCTGCATTACGTCTTCTACCATTTTGACAGAATCATTCAGTTTATCTAAATCTTCACTGTAGAATGTGTAGCTGACTTCATTGGTTGAACCGGACATAGAAGAGAAGTTCTGGCTCTTCCATTCACCTGATTGTCCGATATTAAACACATAATCTTCTATTTCTTCACGGACTTCAGGGAAATTATCCATTTCAGGGTCAAAGATCAGGTACATTAGGGCTCCGCCTGCTCCTCCGCCCATCATGGCAGACATTTGATCCGCTTCTTCGGTTACAGATATTTGAACGATGTCAATATCATCACGCTTTAGCATCTCTTCTTCTACTGCTTCAACGTTCTTTAATGTTTCATCTTTAAGTTCTCCAGCTTCAGGTGTGTATGTTAGATACATCACTTTCTCTTCTTCACTGCCCATAAAGCTGAATCCGATCATTGGTGTCAGAGCTACGCTGCCCGCCAGCAATACTACCGCAATGATGGATGTAATAATCTTATGATTAAGAGATTTCTCAAGAATGCCTTTATACCATTTTGATAGTTTTCCAGCTTCTTTATGGCTGCCTTCCGTTTTTTCACTGTACAGTTTCTTCCTAAACAAGAAGTGAGACAGCGCTGGAACGATTGTAATAGCTACAAGGAGTGAAGCACCAAGCGCAAACGTCATCGTCAATGCGAATGGCATAAACAGCTCGCCGACCATACCTCCTACAAAAATGAGCGGTGCGAATACAGCAACCGTTACTAATGTCGAGGAAAGGATTGGCTTGAACATCTCGATCGTAGCTTCACGAATAAGTGCCCGCCCTGTTAGTTTTTCTTCTTTTAAATGCAGGCGGCGGTAAATATTTTCAACCACAACGATAGAGTCATCAATTACTCGGCCGATCGCAACCGTAATGGCTCCAAGCGTCATAATGTTCAAGGTAATATTCATCCAGTTCAACAGCAGCAAAGCCATGAAAATCGAAACTGGAATAGATACGATTGAAATAATCGTGGATTTAAAATCACGCAGGAACAGTAAAATAATCAAGACTGCGATCAGCCCGCCAAACACGGCTTTTTCAATCATGGTTGAAACAGATTCTTCAATTGGCTTACCCTGGTCAAGTGAAAGATCTATAACGAGACCCTCGACCTTTTCTTTTTCTTCCTTGATTAAATCTTTGACACTGTTGACCACTTCAACGGTGTTTGCCTGCTGTTCTTTTACAATTTGGATCGCAATGGCATCATTGCCATTTGTGCGGGAAACAGATTGCACTCTGCCGACGGTATCAATCTCGGCAATGTCACTCAGCTTCACAAAAGGTGACTGGTTTTGTGCGGTTGGTGTTACCGGGATGAGCATGTTCTTTAATTCATCCTCGGTCATGAACTTGCCGTCTACTGCGACAGCCTGTTCTCCTTCCTCAAACTCGTAAAGTCCTAATGATACAGCCATGTTGCTTGCCTGAATCATTTCCTTTACTTTATCTTCAGTCAGTTCCAGCTCAGCCAGTTTTTCTTCGTTGTATGTGAGCTGCACCTCTTCCACATGCTGACCAGTGATGGTCGCTGAGGCTACACCATCAATTTTTTCAATTTTTGGAAGTATAATATCTTCTACAGTTGAGGTTAACTCAACAATATCCTCTGATTTACTGCTTACACTCAGTGCAGCAACCGGCATCATATTCATGCTGATAGCCGTGATGGAAGGTTCCTGTGCTCCTTCCGGCAGCTCCACTGTATCAAGAGCTGATTGGAGAGCCCGCTTGGCCTCGTCCATATCAATACCATAGTCATATTCCACTTGGATATTTGACATGTTAGAATATGAATTTGAGTAAACTGATTTAACATCTTCAAGGCCTTCTACGGCCTTTTCAATTGGGATGGACACATCTTCCATCACTTTTTCAGGAGTCGCCCCCGGATATACGTCCATTACCATTAAGTAAGGGATTGAGACATCCGGAATGGTCTCCATATTCATCCGCGTACCTGAATAGATGCCAGATACCGTGATAATAATTGTTAACAGCCAGACTGCAAGTTTATTCTGCAGGACGAAATTCACTAAACCTTTCACTTGTGCACCTACCCTTAATTGACTTGTTAGACTCAATTACATATAATAATGACTGGTTGGTCATTTGTCAATCAAAAAGGAGTGACACCATTACATGAGCAAAAAGCAATTAATTATGGAAAGCGCTTTAGAACTCTTTGCGAAGCAAGGGTTTGAAGCTACATCTGTACAGCAGATCACAGAGCACTCCGGTATTTCCAAAGGAGCTTTCTACTTATCATTCAAATCAAAAGATGAACTGATCATGGCCTTGATTGATCATTTTATGGAGCAATTTGTTTCAGATATTGACCATATAGTCAAAGACTCGAATAACACGGGAAAAGAGCTTTTAAGAAAGTTTTTTTATACCACATTCCACTCCTTTCAAAAGCATTCAGACTTTGCCAAGATTTTTATTAAAGAACAGGCACATACATTTAACGAAGAGCTTATATCAAAAGGGCGGCACTTTGACCAATTAATCGATGATATCACCCTATCCATGCTTGATCAGTTATATGGAGAAAGTGTCCAGCATACCAAATACGATTTAATCTATTGCATCAAAGGCTTTATGCATGTGTACTCTCACTTATTTTTATTTTTCAATGTGCCTTTGGATTTGGACCTTCTGTGCAGATCACTTGCAGAGAAAACAGAACTTCTTGCAAACAATTCGACTATCCCGTTTATAACCGACGAGCTTTACGAGATGTTCAGGAAGACGGGACATGAAGAGATGACTCACGGGCAACTAATTGAAATTATGGAGCAAAAAATAGAGGAATTAGAAGACTCGATTGAAAAGGAATCCCTCATCCTGCTAAAGGAGGATATACAGGAGCGCAGCTTGAATCCTGCTATCGTAAAAGGGCTGATTACAAATATCAGAAACAACCCTCATTGCAGATGGATTGCTTATCTGCTTCTCCATTACTATGAGGTTTAAACAATAAAAGGCAGAATGCTTTAGCAAGCATCCTGCTTTTTGTGTATGGTGCATATTTACCTTATATAGATTGCGAATAATGTTTTTATTTTTTTACTTTTGAGATAGTCAGCCCATCACCAATAGGAATAAGCACAGATTCCAATTGAGGATGGTTAGCCACTGTTTCATTAAATTTTTTCATGAATTCAGTATGACGTTCAGGTTCAGCACTCTCGTCTGCTACAGTGCCTCTGGCCAATACATTATCACAAACAATTAATGCTCCATTTTCCGCTAGTCTGATGCAATAATTTAGATAGTTTTCGTAGTTTTCTTTATCTGCATCGATAAAGAAAAAATCAAATTGTCTATTATCGCTAACAAGCTGTTCGAGACTTTGCAGAGCTGGTCCGGTTAAATATGATACTTGACTGCCAAAACCGGCTTTAGACAGATTAGTATTCGCTAATTCTGCGTAGCTCTCCATAAGTTCAAGGGAAGTTAATGTTCCTGACCGATCGAGCCCTCTGGCTAAGCAAATCCCGCTATACCCCCAAGGGCCCCGATCTCCAGGACATTTTTTGCCCCTGACATGGATACTAGCAGCGTAAGAAGCTTACCAGTAGAAGGAGATACTGAGATGGATCGCATACCGTTCTCTTTTATGGAATTAAGAACCTCCTCTAAAATATCATCTTGGCTGTAAAAAACTGAATCGATATATCTGTTAATTTGTTTCATTTTCCCCGCCCCTTTTTATTTTTTCTCTTCATTGGAATCTTCCTTGTCTTCCGTTTTGCTATTTACTGCTTCCCCTTCTTCAAATTCGTAAAGCTCAAATAACTGTACGAATTCGCTGATCACCATATCAATTGCTTTTAGTTCCCCGACTAGGATCGGATTAATTGATTGCAGCTCTGGTGTTTCTAATTGTTTCTTTAGTGCAGAGCGTTTAAGGCTCATTCTCTCTAAAAAGGTAAGGGCTCTTCCTCTGCGAAATGTTTTTGCACCGCGATCCCTTCGTTCATGACCATCTTTTTGATGTCTGTTTTCACCACGAACTCTATGTTTTTCGTTATTCATAGTAAGCCGCCTTTCTTCGTATACACATGTATACGATGCATCATTTTAAATTGTATACACATGTATACAACCAGTCAATAAAAAGGGACTGCCAGAGGGTCAGTTTTCACTGACATTCTGGACAGTCCCTTACATAGTTTATTTCAACTCAGCTAAAACTTCTTCAATTTTAGCAAGCTCGGATTGTAAACCGCCTCCGCTTAGGTACCATAGAGGTCCATCTAAGTAAACGATTCTTTTATTTTTAAAGGCATCAGTTTTCTTAATGATGTCGTTTTCCATATCAGCTTCAATATTAGAGTCGCCACCAGTAGCTGCTGTTCGGTCAATTACAAATAGCACTTGTGGGTTAAATTCCAGGACGGCTTCAAAACCGAAGTTAGAACCGTGAGAAGAAGACTCGATATCTTCTGTTACCGGCTTGAATCCATAAATGTCATAAATGTAGCCGAAACGGGAGTTTGTTGCAAAACCTGATAATTTACCTTCATTGTACATTGTAACTAGAGAGGTTTCGTAGTTTCCAGCTAAAGCTTTGATTTCTTCTAAAGCTGAATCATATTTTGCCATGTATTCTTCAGCTTCTGCTTCTTTATCAAACATTTTCGCCGCTAGATCTACAGAAGATTGGAATGTGTTCCAGTAATCAGTCTCAGAAGTACCAACAAACACGACAGGAGCGATTTCCTTTAATTCTTCATAGAATGCTGACTGACGCCCAGAGATAAAGATTACATCCGGATCCATTTCAGCGATATCTTCAAGTAAAGGTTCCTTTAATCCACCAACGCTTTTATACTCATCAGATGCGTATTTTTCAAGGTGAGCTGGCAGGGTAGAATCTTTTGCAACCCCAACAATTCCTTCAACACCTAGAGCATCTAATGTATCTAAGAAACCATAATCGAATACAGCAATTTTTTCTGGCATCTTTTCAAATTTCACATCTTCAAAATTAGTTGTACCACCCTCATTGCCTTCAGTTGAGGCAACTGTTGGAGATACCGTCATTGGATAAGCAGAGCTTCCTTCTGTTCCAGCTCCATTTGTTTCTTCCTCTGCACCTTTATCAGTTGATTCTTCTTTTGAAGCTTCTTCGTTAGAACCACATGCGGCAAGCAATAATACCATAGCTGCTAACAATGCATAAAATAGTTTTTTCATCTTTCTTAACTCTCCCTTTTCATTTATTATTTGATATTGATTATCATTATCAATCATGATGATAATTATTATTGAATAATCTTTATTAGTCAATAACTTTTTGATATTTTTTTAAATTATCTTCCAATTTTTCAATAATCTTACACAAAAAAGCTAATCCCTGAAGAAATCCAATAGATTTCTCCAGGTATATTTAATACTTCATTGTTTACGTATGTGAATTAAAATAGACACAAATTCTGCAGCCATTCTGTTCTTGAATTGGAATATCCATATCATAAATTTCACGAAGCACATCAGAATTTATGATTTCACTGGTCGGCCCATTTTTCATCAGCCGGCCATTTTTCAACGCTACGATACGATCAGAATAAACAGATGCAAAATTTATGTCATGCAAAACAATGACAACTGTCTTTCCAAGTTCATCAACCAGCTTGCGCAAAATTTTCATAATTTGAACTGAATGCTTCATATCCAGGTTATTTAAAGGCTCATCCAGCAGGATATAATCCGTATCCTGAGCAATGACCATTGCAATGAACGCCCGTTGCTTTTGACCACCTGATAATTCATCTAAATATTTGCCTTCCATATCAGCTAAATTCATATATTCAATGGCTTGATCAACAAACTTTTCGTCTTCAGCCGCTAAGCGACCTCTTGAATAGGGATAGCGCCCAAATGACACAAGCTCACGCACTGTCAATCTCACATTAAGGTAATTGGCTTGTTTCAAAATGGATACTCTCTTTGCAAAATCCGAAGACTTCCACTTTTTCACATTATTCTGATCGAGTAATACCTCACCTGTATCTGCTTCTAATAAACGGCTTACCATAGAAAGAAGTGTTGATTTACCAGCACCATTCGGTCCAATAAAAGAGGTGATGGTCCCCGGCTCGATTGTGACTGTAACATCCTCTACAACAGGCTTTTTACCAAATTGTTTTGTTAATCCTTTGATTTCAATCATCCTGCTGCCCTACTTTCCTTAAGTAATAGATAAATAAAGTAAATACCGCCGATAAAGTTAATAATGACACTTAATGTTGTACGCAACTCAAAAATATGTTCCACAAGGAAATTACCGCCGACCAATGCAATAATACTGATCAAGCTCGCCCCTAATATGTGGATGGAGTGTTTATATGTCACCAGATATTGATAGGAGAGATTGGCAACAATTAATCCAAAAAATGTAATTGGTCCGACAAGCGCTGTAGATGTGGCAATTAAAACAGACGATAAAATTAAAATTCTCATTACCATGCCGTCATAATTAATGCCAAGATTTATCGCATTTTCGCGGCCCAGTGACATAACATCCAGTTTATCCATAATAAGGTAGCCATAGAGAAATGCAAGAAATAGGATGCCAATTGAAATAAATAATAACTCAGCCTTTACGTTTGTAAAGGTCGCAAACAACCGGCTTTGAAGACTCAAATATTCGACTGGATCTATCAATACTTGCAGGAATGTGACAAAGCTTCCCAGAAGTGTCCCTATAATCATCCCTATTAATAGAAGAAAATAGATGGGATGCTTATCAGCCCTGAACAAAAATCGATATAAAATCAGGGCAAAAACGACCATGGCAAAAATGGCTGCGCCAAAGTTTAAGTATTTATTTAACACCCACACTGACATCGACCCTGCAAAGAAGTAGATTAATGTTTGTACTACTTGATACATAGAATCAAGGCCCATAACAGAAGGTGTCAAAATACGGTTATGTGTAATTGTCTGGAACACAACTGTAGAATAAGCAATTGCGATTCCTGTTATAACCATCGCTGTAACTCTGAGCATACGCTTAGGAAAGGCATAATCAAAGCCGCCTTTAATATCATAAAAGCCATATAACAAAATAAACACAAGAGCAATAGCTGCTAAAATCATCAGTTTTGTACTATTTCGCATATGCTCTCCCCTAAGCAGCATCGTTAAGAAGATTGCACTGCCTATCACTGCCACTGTTACATTAACTGGAATTTCATAAGGATGAATGATGATGCGCCCTAGAATGTCACATATTAATAAGAAGACAATCCCTAACACCGCTGTATGCGGAATTGTTTTGCGCAGGTTGTCACCTAAATATAAGGAGACAATATTGGGAACTATGAGTCCTAGAAATGGAATTACCCCGACAGTAAGGACAACCGTTGTCGATATAACCGCAACAAGGACCAGACCAATATTTAGTACTAGCTTATAGCTTAAACCAAGATTTCTCGCAAAATCTTCACCCATTCCGGCAACTGTAAATTTATTCGCATAAAGATACGCTAGAATAATAGCTGGAATACTAACATATAAAAGCTCATAACGGCCAGCAATAATCAAAGTGAAACTTCCCATAAGCCAGGAAGATATATTTTGCAGCAGATCCGCTTCATATCCAAAGAACGTTGTAATAGAAGATAGTATATTTCCATACATAATTCCAATTAACGGAACAAAGATAACATCTTTAAATTTTATACGATCTAAAATCTGCATGAAGAGAAATGTACCTGCTAAAGCAAAGGCAAAACTAAAAATAACTTGCTGTGTATAGGTTACATTCGTAAAAAACAGCATGGAAATTAAAATACCCAGTTTTGCTGCATCCAAAGTTCCAGCAGTTGTTGGTGATACAAACTTATTTCGGCTTAAAGACTGCATAATTAAACCGGCAATACTCATCCCTGCCCCCGCTAATATTATCGCTAATAACCGTGGGATGCGGCTGATAAGGAAAATATGTGTTTCATCTGATTCCCAATTGAGCAGATCCTTTGGCGTTATATCTATTGCTCCGATAAATAGCGAGATAAAAGACAGAACGATGGCTGCAATTCCTAACATCCATAATCTCATTAATAACCCTCATAACATGTTTATTATCAATCAACAATTGAAAAAATCATTATTCCAAGTTAAGGAATAGGAGTAACTCTATAAAACTATTTTTAAAAGAATGATAATCATTATCATCTAATAGCAAAAAAAGAACCTTGATATGTATAACTTTTTGGTTTATTGAAAATGATTATCAACTTGCCACCACAATTAATGTATCACAAAAAATAATAAAAGAAAAGAGGCAGATTGTAAATTCCGGCAATTGTCTAAATTTATTCTCACTTTAAGATATAGTAGGAAGCTCACATTAAAAGGAGATTCAAACAGAAAAGTTGAAACTCCCATTTGCTTGCCACTATAGTGTTTTAATTAGAACCCGAATAGCTTCCGATACGTCGATCTGATTCTCCTGGCAGTGATTCGTGAGCTGCCGATACGTTTCCTCATCCAGCCTTACATGAACAGTGTGTAAATATTTTTCAGAATCAAGTTTTTTTGGCCTTCCTCTCGTAACTTTTCTTTTGCCGCTGCCGTCTTTCCATACATTTATGATGACATATCCGTGTTTTTGAATCCAAAGATCACAATCATACTCTTTCCACATTGTTTTGGCTCTTTGCAGGAACTCAAGTTTGAATTTTACTAGCTCATCACCTTGAAGTCCTTTCATGATCGCTTTTTCCATCGCCTTATGCTCGTTAAATTGGAGAAATTGGTCGTAAGATTTGAATGTTAATTCTTTCATTATTCCGCTCCCATTATCTATTATCTATTATCTATCTATAAAAATCATACCCTTTAAGAAAACGGTTGTAAATCCTGACTAAATCCTTAACTTCCTTCATTTTATTTACATTAGACGGCAAAATTTTTACTGTTTATATGAATGCTGAATGATATGCAATTTCTTATTAAAAAAAGACCCAATCCTGTAGTTGGATTGGGTCTTATTTGATCAGACAGTATGAATGTTGTGGAGCAGCAGTTTTCAATTCGGCATCCCCGACTTTACTGATCCAGCATTATTTTCAGTACAGACTTTCCTTACTCCACAGTAACCGACTTAGCCAGGTTACGCGGCTTATCTACGTCACACTCACGGTGCAGCGCAGCAAAGTAAGAGATTAATTGTAAAGGTATTACAGAGATAAGAGGTGTCAATAGCTCGTTCACTTCCGGAATGATAAAGCTGTCTTCTTCTGTTTCCAGCCCTTTCATGGAAATGATGCAAGGGTTTGCTCCTCGGGCAACAACCTCTTTGACGTTGCCGCGAATGCTTAAGTTAACACTTTCTTGAGTTGCCAGGGCAATGATTGGCGTACCATTCTCGATTAAAGCAATGGTTCCATGCTTTAATTCTCCGCCTGCAAAGCCTTCAGCTTGAATATATGAAATTTCCTTCAGCTTAAGTGCACCTTCAAGGCCAACATAGTAGTCGATCCCACGGCCAATAAAGAACGCATTGCGTGTAGTAGAAAGGAATTTGCGTGCTATATCCTCGAACTCTTCCTTTGCATCGCAAAGGACTTCCATTGCGTTAGCAACAATGCCTAGCTCCTGAACAAGGTTGAAGTCCAATTCCAATCCGCGGCTCTTCGCTGTAACTTCTGCAAGAATGGATAATACAGCAATCTGGGCTGTATATGCCTTTGTAGAAGCAACCGCAATTTCAGGACCGGCATGAAGCAATAATGTGTAATCTGCTTCACGTGATAGAGTTGAACCTGGAACGTTTGTAATGGTTAACGCCTTATGGCCCATTTTCTTCACATTTACAAGTACGGCACGGCTATCTGCTGTCTCGCCGCTTTGAGAAATAAAGATAAATAGCGGCTTCTCTGAAAGCAACGGAATATTATAGCCAAACTCACTTGAAATATGAACTTCTACTGGGATTTTTGCGATTTTTTCAATGAACTGCTTTCCAACAAGACCTGCATGATAAGAAGTCCCGGCAGCAATGATATAAATGCGGTCTGCATCGTTCATCGCTTCAACGATTTCCTGGTCGATTGTCAGCTCGCCATTTTCATTTTGATACTTCTGGATGATTTTGCGCATCACTAAAGGCTGCTCATCGATTTCTTTCAGCATGTAGTGAGGATATGTTCCTTTTTCGATATCGCTTGCATCCAATTCAGCCGTATACGGATCACGGCTAATTTCCTCGCCATTCAGCGTCTGAATTTTAACAGCATCTTTTGTGACAATAACGATTTCTTTGTCCATTAGTTCAACATATTGATCTGTAACTTGCAGCATCGCCATTGCATCAGAAGCGACTACATTGAATGTTTCACCTAATCCAACCAGAAGAGGACTCTTGTTTTTCGCAACAAAAATCGTTTCAGCGTTTTCTGCATCCAAAAGGGCGATTGCATAAGAGCCTTTTAAAAGTGTCAGCGTTTTGCGGAACGCTTCTTCAGTATTAGAACCTTCGTTCACGAATAATTCAATCAGCTGAACGATGATTTCTGTATCTGTATCACTTTTAAGGGCAACTCCCTGCAAATATTCGCGTTTTAAGATGTCATAGTTCTCAATTACGCCATTGTGAACAAGCGTAAAACGGCCGGAATTGCTTTGATGAGGGTGAGCATTTACTGTGCTTGGAACACCGTGTGTCGCCCAGCGGGTGTGTCCGATCCCTGTGTTTGCCATCACATCTTCATCAACAATATTGCGAAGGTCCGCAATACGGCCTTTTTCCTTGAAAACCTGAACGCCGTTATCATTCATAACCGCGATGCCAGCTGAATCATAGCCTCTATATTCAAGCTTTTCCAAGCCCTTTAATAAAATTTCCTTTGAATCTAAGTTTCCAATATATCCAACGATACCACACATACTTCTTTTCCTCCTAATAATGAAGGGGCAAGAAGCCTTTTCGGGGCAGTCCTGCCCCTTATCTCTGTTTTTTTATATACGCAGCTCCAGGGGCATTACAGCCTCTTGAATGAGCGTTTCTTAGTTTTAGCATTCCCTTCTCTTTGTGCATTCAGTTGCCAGAATGTTTTAAAGAAGAAATCATCGGTTGTGCTTTCAACCGGGAGGCATCCGCCGAACATTCGATAAACCTCCTCCTCGTCAACTGATCCTTACGTCCAGGATCAGTTCAGGCGCTTTATATTTAATTAATTTCTCACGATCCACCTTTCTCTTCTTGAATAAAGATGTCCTGTATTCCTAAATACAAAAACAGGATTATCATACATCAAAGTCAGACTTCCGTCAACAGATAAGTTAAGGCAGCTGCCAGCCTTCCATTTGGTTGGGGCTGTAAACTCCATATATAAAAATATGCATAAGGGAGTTCAGGAGTTCCCTTATGCATATGATTTGTGCTTTTATTCTTTTAATCCCATTTCACTTTCAACAACAGCAGCGATGCGCTCTACATAGGATGCGCAAAGTTCACCCGTTGGGGCTTCCGCCATTACGCGGACAAGCGGCTCTGTACCGGAAGGACGTACCAGAATCCGGCCGTTTCCGTTCATTTCTTCTTCAACCTGCGCAATGACTTCTTTCACTTTTTCATTGTCTGTCACATGATGCTTATCCGTTACACGAATGTTTACAAGCTTCTGCGGGAATTTCTGCATTTCATTCGCAAGCTCAGATAGCGGCTTCTTGGTTACTTTCATGATGTTAACAAGCTGAAGGCCTGTCAAAAGACCATCTCCAGTTGTGATGTAGTCCAGGAAAATGATATGACCTGACTGTTCTCCGCCAAGGTTGTAGCCGTTCTTCTTCATTTCCTCCACAACATAGCGGTCACCTACAGCTGTCTGAACACTTTCTACACCGTTGGCTTCAAGCCCTTTATAAAATCCAAGGTTGCTCATCACAGTGGAAACAACTGTGTTTTGCTTAAGTCTTCCCTGCTCCTTCATGTATTTTCCACAGATATACATGATTTGGTCGCCATCAACAATATCGCCATTTTCATCAATGGCAATTAAACGGTCGCCATCTCCATCAAAAGCCAAACCTACATCGGCTTCTTTTTCCTTAACAAAGGCAGACAATGCCTCAGGATGAGTAGAACCGACTCCTGCATTGATATTTAATCCGTTAGGAGATGCTCCCATCATGGAAAGATCAGCATCAAGATCAGCAAATAGATGTGTTGCCAGCGGAGAAGTGGCCCCATGTGCACAATCGAGCGCAATGTGGATGCCTGAGAAATCTTCATCAACCGTCTGCTTTAAGTATTGAAGATACTTCTGTCCGCCTTCAAAATAATCATTTACCTGTCCCAGGCTGCCTCCGACCGGTCTTGGAAGCTGGTCTTCTGCCATATCCATTAATCCCTCAATTTCAGCTTCCTGGTCATCGGACAATTTAAACCCATCCGGGCCAAAGAATTTGATTCCGTTATCTTCAACAGGATTATGGGATGCAGAAATCATTACGCCAGCTTCTGCACCCAGAGCTTTTGTTAAATAAGCGACGCCAGGCGTTGAAATGACACCGAGGCGCATAACTTCTGCTCCAATTGATAAAAGCCCCGCTACCAGTGCGCCTTCGAGCATATGGCCCGAAATACGGGTATCACGGCCGATTAATACTTTCGGACGATCATGGTCCTTCGTTAATACATAACCCCCAAAACGGCCCAGTTTAAAAGCCAGCTCTGGTGTCAATTCACTATTTGCAACTCCTCGTACTCCATCTGTACCGAAATATTTACCCATTTTATAATCGCTCCTTCTAACTTTAAAAACTATATTAAGCTTCTTCTTTTCGCGTAATTGTTATAGTCGCATTACCTGATGCAGGTTTTACATCCACCCCTGAAGGGCCATCGACATTGATTGGCACCTCATGATCACCTTCACCAAGGTCTGACAGGCTCAAATATAGATTAAAATCCTCCGCTTTGAGATCCTGAACCGTGCTGCTTTTTCCGGTAACCGTAATACTTGTCCGTCCGGAAGCTGGATTTCTTAGTACTGCTTCATATTCTTCAGCTAAGCCGGCTAAATTGATGGAAAGGCTTGAAAAGGTTTTGGTTTCCTCTTGTTCCTGTGCCTGTGTTTCTTCAGCAGGCTCTTCGGTGTTTTCCTCTTCTCTATCAGCATTCTCTGCATTCTCTGCATTCTCCTCAGTACTAACGTCAATAGACGCCTTCACTGTCTTAGGGTCCACTGCAGAAATGCCATCCGGGATAATAACCGGCAAGGTGAGCACGGTATCTTTTTCAATCTTGCTGACATCCACCTCTACCCTGACACTTTCAGTCTCATTTAATATTTCTTCCCGGCCCGTTATGGAAGCCTCGTTAACATCGAGTTCAATCGAATTAATGGTAACACCATCTTGAGGGTCCCCCTTCCGGACGATCGTAACGGGAACCGTCTTGCTTAACTGCTTAACCGGCACTGTTACTTGAATTACTTGGGGTTCCACAATAACATCAAGCTTATTCATCTCACGGTCCAATACCCTGACAGTTGCTTCATCAGTGATTGTCTCGGTTATTGGTCCCTTTACATCCAAGGTTGCTTTAACAAAGCTGATCCGCTCAATCACTTCTTTTGCTCCTGTGATTTTTACCGTCTTTGGTTCCGCAGATGCCGCATCGGCTGAATACCCCTCACCAAGCAGGCCATTATTAAATTCTGCATCCACTTTAAACTCCTGGGTCACTTTTTCGTGGACTGTCACATCAGCATATTGCGGATTGATCGTCACATCAAGTTTATCTGAGATATCGCGGATCTTAATTTCCACTCTTTGAGAGCCGATTTCTGCATTTGTCAAATCTACATATACTTCAAAGTTCTGCAGTTTTTTAGCTTGCTCCAGATGGCTTTTTGGCCCTTCTATACTTAAGTCCACTGTTTCCGGAATACCGGTAACGACCAGATTTTCCGTATCATAATAGCTTTTCACCGGGACATCTTCAACAATGCCTGAATCCTGCTGGCCAGGAACGTTTATATCCTTTAATTCCTTATCTGCATCATAAACAGAGTCAAATAGAAAAAGTGCCAGAATCAACGCAACAATTTTCATGAACCAGCGGGTATCTACCAATTTATCAATTAACTTATCCATTCTTTTTCCCCCTCCAGTTCCAAAGACCTGAAGAAGTCTGCTTTATTTTCTGTTGAACAAGCAATTCACTTGAAAGCATATCTTTAAAAGCTTCAGCTTTTAAATCACGGTGCAGCTCACCGTTTTTGGTTAGGGAAACACTTCCTGTTTCCTCCGAAACGATAATGGTAATACTGTCGGTTACTTCACTTATACCTAAAGCAGCCCTATGTCTGGTGCCGAGCTCTTTTGAGATGAATGGGCTTTCTGACAGAGGCAGATAACACGCTGCTGCTGCCACACAATTCTTTTGAATGATAACGGCTCCGTCATGCAGCGGTGTATTCGGTATAAATATATTAATCAGGAGCTCAGATGAAATTTTAGAATCCAGCTGAATACCGGTTTCAATATAATCGTTCAGCCCTGTTTCCCTCTCAACTGAAATAAGCGCCCCAATGCGGCGTTTAGCCATATAATCCACAGCCTTAGCAATGGATTCGACCAGTTTCTCCTGATTTTCCTCCTCCTGATTAGCTGTCCTTGAGAAGAATCTCCCTCTCCCCAATTGCTCCAATGCTCTTCGCAGCTCCGGCTGGAAAATGATAATGATGGCCAGAAATCCCCAAAGAAGCACTTGTTCCATCATCCAACCTAATGTTTGCAGGTGGAACTTGTCGCTTGCTACTTTGACCAGGATAATGACAAAAATCCCTTTTAGCAATTGGACAGCCTTTGTTCCTTTTACAATCATTATCAGTTTATAGATGACATACCAGACAAGGAGAATGTCTATTGTATTAGCCAACAATTTCAAAATAGAGAAATCTGCAAACGACATTATCCTTCCTCCAAATATATATTTCAAAAGCAATACATGCTTAAAGTTCCTTTATGTAACTTTCATATTATATCATATTTGACGCTAATTCCAATTTTGAGACAACAGACACTACCTGGAAAAATAAGTACACTAAGAATCCCTGCATTAAAGCAGGGATTCTTACTATGGTTATGTCTATTTCTCTTTATCTGTTTCTCCGCTTTCAAATACATTTACAGCATCCTTGGCTGCCTTTTTGATGTGGTACCACAGCCATTCGAAAATGGCATCAACCTCTTCGATTTCTCCGGTAACATTACCGGCTGAAGCCATATATTGCTGGCCATTGATGACCGTAACATTTCCGTCTATTTCGCCCTGGATTTCCAAGTCTCCGTTCTTAACTACTACATCGCCTTTTACCACTTCGCCTTCTGGTACAATCACCTTATCGTTCTCCACCACAAGGTTTGGCTGTTTGGAAACTGATAGTTGGTGATCCTGGTCCCAGGATGATACGACGCTTCCCATCATCAGAACAAGAAAGAGGGATGCAGCAGTTAAAAGCGGATGATGCCTGAACCAGCGCTGGACCCCGACTTTCCGCTTTTCTTTGGGCAATTTCGCCATAACGTTTGCCGTGAAATTTTCAGGTGCCTGTATATGTGAAGTGCTTTGGACTAAAGCGATCGTCTTCTTTAATTCATGGAAATGAATTTGGCATTCCTCACAGTTCTGCAGATGGGCCCTTAATTCCTTCTCATGTTCGGCTGAGATCTCTTCATCTAGGTACTCATGCATATAAACAACCATTTCTGCTGGACATTTCAAAGTTCTCACCCTCTTTTTTAAACGTATCTTAATTGATTCCTAAGTGCTTCCCTGCCCCGGTGAATCCTGGTTTTAACCGTTCCCAGAGGAAGATCGAGCGTTTCACTGATCTCGTTCAGCGATAATTCTTCAATATATTTTAGAACAATAACCGAACGGTATTTTTCCGGAAGCTTCGATATTTCCCTTTGGATTGTTTCCTGCAGTTCCAGACTTTCTACATCTTCCTCCGGCAGCCTCGCATCTGAAGCAATTTGAGAATACATGTTCAGTCCATCCGTTCCTGCGACCTCTGCATCCAGATAATAATCAGGCTTCTTTTTCTGATTCTGTCTATACAAAGGTTAGTGGCAATCCGATAGAGCCACGTGGAAAATTTCAAGTCAATATTAAAGCTGGCAATGTTTATATAGGCTCTTAAGAAAGCCTCCTGAGCGATATCCTCTGCCTCATGCCTGTTTCCCAGCATTCTGTAGCAAATCTGAAAAACTTTATCTTTGTATATTTCAACAACTTCAGCATAAGCATCCTGGTCGCCTTTTAATACTTGCTTTATCCTCTTCTTTACGATTGTCTCCATTTTTTTACCTCCGCTCCAGTGCGGCTAATCGATAATACGAATCGATAGCGGAAAAGGTTTCATTTTAATTAAAAAACATTCAATTTCTATATTAGCAAATTTTTACTTATTCTGGTTTATTTTTTTCCTTTTAGGGTATAAAAGTACTAAATTAATCGAAAAGGGTTGATTACGGTGTGTGTTAAGGAATTATTGAGAGATATTGAGGAATGCCGGTCAAGAATGATCCAGTTAACAGCTTCCGCTTCTTTTACAGACCACTCGGTAGTTGATACGAGCACAAAACTCGATCAGCTTCTAAATAAATATTATACACTCACAGCAAAAAAATGAGCAGAACTTGTTTACGTTCTGCTCATTTTTAATTCAATTATTTATAGAAGCTTCTCGCCAAATAGTGAACCCATAAGCGCGACCGCCACAGTAGCTGTTTTGTTTTTGTCATCCAGGATTGGGTTAACCTCTACAAACTCAGCCGATGTAATGATCTGCGATTCTGCAAGCATCTCCATGGCCAAGTGGCTTTCACGGTAGCTGATGCCTCCAATAACCGGAGTTCCAACACCAGGGGCATCATGCGGATCCAGCCCATCTAAATCCAGAGACAGATGAACACCATCTGTATTTCTTTCTTTTAAATATGTAATAGACTCCTCCATAACCTTTGTCATCCCAAGCCGGTCAATTTCGTGCATGGTGTATACTTTAATGCCTTTTTCCTTAATAAGCTCCCGCTCTCCTTCATCCAAAGATCTTGCCCCAATAATGACAATATTCTCTGGCTTAACCTTTGGAGCATATCCCCCTACATTGGTTAAAAGCGGGTGGCCAATTCCCAGGCTTACCGCAAGAGGCATGCCATGTATGTTCCCTGAAGGTGATGTTTCAGCTGTATTTAAATCCCCGTGGGCATCATACCAGATTACCCCAAGATTTTTGTAGTGCTTCGAAACACCGGCCAATGTTCCAATTGCGATGCTGTGATCCCCGCCCAGTACTAATGGAAAAGAACCACTTTCTATTGCTTTATCAACTTCTTCGCCCAGTTTTTCTGTTTTTTCAGCAATAAGGTCCAAGTTTCTAAGATTTGATTTTGGATCGATTTGAACTTCCGGACGGCCGATGGCAATATCGCCCTGGTCATGGATTTCTTCGAATAAACACTTTAATCGCTCATTCACACCGGCATATCGGATCGCACTTGGCCCCATGTCCACACCGCGTCTCATCTGGCCAAGATCCATTGGCATTCCAATTATCGATAATTTCTGTCTTTTCATAGTAAAGTCCTCCCTTTCCCTTCATACTCATATTTTAACCGCTTTCAAACACATGACTCAACTCGACAAAATCGTGTATATATATGCGGCTGCCGGAAAAAGAAGCTTCTAAAAATACCATAGTAACTTTCTAAGTTTTGCCACTTATTGTTTTGTGAAATAAAATAAAAAATCCCTAAACCATGCTGGTTTAAGGAATGTCGTATTATGTATGATGGTGGAGCCTAGCGGGATCGAACCGCTGACCTCCTGCGTGCAAAGCAGGCGCTCTCCCAGCTGAGCTAAGGCCCCATTTATTTGGAGCGGAAGACGGGATTCGAACCCGCGACCCCCACCTTGGCAAGGTGATGTTCTACCACTGAACTACTTCCGCAAACATATTTATATTCACAAGTAAGACCTTCAGGACTCGATTCCCAAGGTCTGTGTTTTTCTATAAAGTGAGCCATGAAGGACTCGAACCTTCGACCCTCTGATTAAAAGTCAGATGCTCTACCGACTGAGCTAATGGCTCGAAATATAATTCTGATGCCTAAACTTCATTTGCAGATGTGCTTCAAAGCCCTGCGGTCTTTGTCGCAGATTTTAAAAGCTTGCCATTCAGGATGTAACGCTTCGATGCTGCAATCTTTTAAAATCCTCTACCGACTGAGCTAATGGCTCAAAAATGGCTGGGCTAGCAGGATTCGAACCTGCGAGTGACGGAGTCAAAGTCCGGTGCCTTACCGCTTGGCTATAGCCCAATAATTACAAAATAAAAAGGACATTCATAGCTTGTCCAGTTTTTTGTGTTTTTATTAAAAATAAATGGTGGAGGGGGGCAGATTCGAACTGCCGAACCCGAAGGAGCGGATTTACAGTCCGCCGCGTTTAGCCACTTCGCTACCCCTCCATCTATAAAAAAGATGGTGCCGGCGAGAGGACTTGAACCCCCAACCTACTGATTACAAGTCAGTTGCTCTACCAATTGAGCTACACCGGCAAATATGGTGGAGGATGACGGGATCGAACCGCCGACCCTCTGCTTGTAAGGCAGATGCTCTCCCAGCTGAGCTAATCCTCCATTATGGTGACCCCTACGGGATTCGAACCCGTGTTACCGCCGTGAAAGGGCGGTGTCTTAACCGCTTGACCAAGGGGCCTAGTACTCTAGTTGTCTACATTAAAAGAGCTTCCAACCGGGCTCGAACCGGTGACCTCTTCCTTACCATGGAAGTGCTCTACCTGCTGAGCTATGGAAGCAACAGCTCATAATTCCCAAAAGGGCTTTATGGAAATGGCTCCGCAGGCAGGATTCGAACCTGCGACCGTTCGGTTAACAGCCGAATGCTCTACCACTGAGCTACTGCGGAAAAGTGGTATTTGTAAACAGCCCGGCAGCGTCCTACTCTCACAAGGGGACAGCCCCTAACTACCATCGGCGCTGAGAAGCTTAACTTCCGTGTTCGGTATGGGAACGGGTGTGACCTTCTCGCCATCGCCACCAGACTATTTTCAAAAGACAAGTATGATTATACTTTCTTTTAATGTTTTTTTCAAGAGGAAATTTCATTTTTTCGTTCCCTCAAAACTAGATAATGTATGAAGAAGCATTTGCCGAGTATTCACCAATGACTTGTCTAGCTTCGGCTCCTAACCTCTCGGCCGTTTCGATCCGTCCCTCCAAATCCCAAAACCAGGATTTGAATGGCCGGCTCTCCAACGTCTCTCAAAGTTGAACAGTCGCCTCCGCTTTTCGTTTTGGTTAAGTCCTCGATCGATTAGTATCAGTCAGCTCCACATGTCGCCACGCTTCCACCTCTGACCTATCAACCTGATCATCTTTCAGGGATCTTACTAGCTTGACGCTATGGGAAATCTCATCTCGAGGGGGCTTCATGCTTAGATGCTTTCAGCACTTATCCCTTCCGCACATAGCTACCCAGCGATGCCTTTGGCAAGACAACTGGTACACCAGCGGTGCGTCCATCCCGGTCCTCTCGTACTAAGGACAGCTCCTCTCAAATTTCCTGCGCCCACGACGGATAGGGACCGAACTGTCTCACGACGTTCTGAACCCAGCTCGCGTACCGCTTTAATGGGCGAACAGCCCAACCCTTGGGACCGACTACAGCCCCAGGATGCGATGAGCCGACATCGAGGTGCCAAACCTCCCCGTCGATGTGGACTCTTGGGGGAGATAAGCCTGTTATCCCCGGGGTAGCTTTTATCCGTTGAGCGATGGCCCTTCCATGCGGAACCACCGGATCACTAAGCCCGACTTTCGTCCCTGCTCGACTTGTAGGTCTCGCAGTCAAGCTCCCTTGTGCCTTTACACTCTGCGAATGATTTCCAACCATTCTGAGGGAACCTTTGGGCGCCTCCGTTACTTTTTAGGAGGCGACCGCCCCAGTCAAACTGCCCACCTGACACTGTCTCCCGCCCCGATAAGGGGCGCGGGTTAGAATTTCAATACAGCCAGGGTAGTATCCCACCGACGCCTCCACCGAAGCTGGCGCTCCGGCTTCTCAGGCTCCTACCTATCCTGTACAAGCTGTACCAAAATTCAATATCAGGCTACAGTAAAGCTCCACGGGGTCTTTCCGTCCTGTCGCGGGTAACCTGCATCTTCACAGGTACTATAATTTCACCGAGTCTCTCGTTGAGACAGTGCCCAGATCGTTACGCCTTTCGTGCGGGTCGGAACTTACCCGACAAGGAATTTCGCTACCTTAGGACCGTTATAGTTACGGCCGCCGTTTACTGGGGCTTCGATTCAAAGCTTCGCTTGCGCTAACCTCTCCTCTTAACCTTCCAGCACCGGGCAGGCGTCAGCCCCTATACTTCGCCTTGCGGCTTCGCAGAGACCTGTGTTTTTGCTAAACAGTCGCCTGGGCCTATTCACTGCGGCTCATCAGGGCTATTCACCCTAATGAGCACCCCTTCTCCCGAAGTTACGGGGTCATTTTGCCGAGTTCCTTAACGAGAGTTCTCTCGCTCACCTTAGGATTCTCTCCTCGCCTACCTGTGTCGGTTTGCGGTACGGGCACCTTTTCCCTCGCTAGAGGCTTTTCTTGGCAGTGTGGAATCAGGAACTTCGGTACTAAATTTCCCTCGCCGTCACAGCTCAGCCTGTGTGGTAACGGGATTTGCCTCGTTACCGGCCTAACTGCTTGGACACGCTAATCCAGCAGCGTGCTTACCCTATCCTCCTGCGTCCCCCCATTGCTCAAACGGTAAAGAGGTGGTACAGGAATATCAACCTGTTGTCCATCGCCTACGCTTTTCAGCCTCGGCTTAGGTCCCGACTAACCCTGAGCGGACGAGCCTTCCTCAGGAAACCTTAGGCATTCGGTGGATGGGATTCTCACCCATCTTTCGCTACTCATACCGGCATTCTCACTTCTAAGCGCTCCACCAGTCCTTGCGGTCTGGCTTCAACGCCCTTAGAACGCTCTCCTACCACTGACATCGTAAGATGTCAATCCACAGCTTCGGTGATACGTTTAGCCCCGGTACATTTTCGGCGCGGAGTCACTCGACCAGTGAGCTATTACGCACTCTTTAAATGGTGGCTGCTTCTAAGCCAACATCCTGGTTGTCTAAGCAACTCCACATCCTTTTCCACTTAACGTATACTTTGGGACCTTAGCTGGTGGTCTGGGCTGTTTCCCTCTTGACTACGGATCTTATCACTCGCAGTCTGACTCCCATGGATAAGTCTTTGGCATTCGGAGTTTGTCTGAATTCGGTAACCCGATGGGGGCCCCTAGTCCAAACAGTGCTCTACCTCCAAGACTCTTACTACATGAGGCTAGCCCTAAAGCTATTTCGGAGAGAACCAGCTATCTCCAAGTTCGATTGGAATTTCTCCGCTACCCACACCTCATCCCCGCACTTTTCAACGTGCGTGGGTTCGGGCCTCCATCCAGTGTTACCTGGACTTCACCCTGGACATGGGTAGATCACCTGGTTTCGGGTCTACGACCACATACTCATTCGCCCTATTCAGACTCGCTTTCGCTGCGGCTCCGTCTCATCAACTTAACCTCGCATGTAATCGTAACTCGCCGGTTCATTCTACAAAAGGCACGCTATCACCCATTAACGGGCTCTAACTACTTGTAGGCACACGGTTTCAGGATCTCTTTCACTCCCCTTCCGGGGTGCTTTTCACCTTTCCCTCACGGTACTGGTTCACTATCGGTCACTAGGGAGTATTTAGCCTTGGGAGATGGTCCTCCCTGCTTCCGACGGGATTTCTCGTGTCCCGCCGTACTCAGGATCCACTCTGGAGGGAACGAAGTTTCAACTACAGGGCTTTTACCTTCTCTGGCCGGCCTTTCCAGACCTGTTCATTTACCTCGTTCCTTTGTAACTCCGTGTAGAGTGTCCTACAACCCCAAGAGGCAAGCCTCTTGGTTTGGGCTAATCCCGTTTCGCTCGCCGCTACTCAGGGAATCGCGTTTGCTTTCTCTTCCTCCGGGTACTTAGATGTTTCAGTTCCCCGGGTCTGCCTTCTATACCCTATGTATTCAGGTAAAGATCCTATCCCATTACGGATAGGGGTTTCCCCATTCGGAAATCTCCGGATCAAAGCTTACTTACAGCTCCCCGAAGCATATCGGTGTTAGTACCGTCCTTCATCGGCTCCTAGTGCCAAGGCATTCACCGTGCGCCCTTTCTAACTTAACCTACTTCGGCCGCTGATCGACTGCGGATCTCTGCGTCAGCTCTCTCGCTCCGCTCCTCACGTACTGAAGTACGCTCCGGTGCTCACTCGGTCGCTTCCTTGATCTCCTTGCCGCTCATCGTCCTCATGGTTTGTGCTCTTACTTCGTTTTAAAACAAAAATAAGAGAAAAAACTAAGATGGCGATTACTCGGTTATTGCTTCTTCATTAACATTATCTAGTTTTCAAAGAACGAATCTTTCATTGAGAGATTGAACTCTCAAAACTGAACGAACAAAACACGTCACGTTTCATGTAAATATCCTTAGAAAGGAGGTGATCCAGCCGCACCTTCCGATACGGCTACCTTGTTACGACTTCACCCCAATCATCTGTCCCACCTTAGGCGGCTGGCTCCAAAAGGTTACCCCACCGACTTCGGGTGTTACAAACTCTCGTGGTGTGACGGGCGGTGTGTACAAGGCCCGGGAACGTATTCACCGCGGCATGCTGATCCGCGATTACTAGCGATTCCGGCTTCATGCAGGCGAGTTGCAGCCTGCAATCCGAACTGAGAATGGTTTTATGGGATTCGCTTAACCTCGCGGTCTCGCAGCCCTTTGTACCATCCATTGTAGCACGTGTGTAGCCCAGGTCATAAGGGGCATGATGATTTGACGTCATCCCCACCTTCCTCCGGTTTGTCACCGGCAGTCACCTTAGAGTGCCCAACTGAATGCTGGCAACTAAGATCAAGGGTTGCGCTCGTTGCGGGACTTAACCCAACATCTCACGACACGAGCTGACGACAACCATGCACCACCTGTCATCCTGTCCCCCGAAGGGGAACGCCCTATCTCTAGGGTTGTCAGGAGATGTCAAGACCTGGTAAGGTTCTTCGCGTTGCTTCGAATTAAACCACATGCTCCACCGCTTGTGCGGGCCCCCGTCAATTCCTTTGAGTTTCAGCCTTGCGGCCGTACTCCCCAGGCGGAGTGCTTAATGCGTTTGCTGCAGCACTAAAGGGCGGAAACCCTCTAACACTTAGCACTCATCGTTTACGGCGTGGACTACCAGGGTATCTAATCCTGTTTGCTCCCCACGCTTTCGCGCCTCAGCGTCAGTTACAGACCAAAGAGTCGCCTTCGCCACTGGTGTTCCTCCACATCTCTACGCATTTCACCGCTACACGTGGAATTCCACTCTTCTCTTCTGCACTCAAGTTCCCCAGTTTCCAATGACCCTCCCCGGTTGAGCCGGGGGCTTTCACATCAGACTTAAGGAACCGCCTGCGCGCGCTTTACGCCCAATAATTCCGGACAACGCTTGCCACCTACGTATTACCGCGGCTGCTGGCACGTAGTTAGCCGTGGCTTTCTGGTTAGGTACCGTCAAGGTACCGGCAGTTACTCCGGTACTTGTTCTTCCCTAACAACAGAGTTTTACGATCCGAAAACCTTCATCACTCACGCGGCGTTGCTCCGTCAGACTTTCGTCCATTGCGGAAGATTCCCTACTGCTGCCTCCCGTAGGAGTCTGGGCCGTGTCTCAGTCCCAGTGTGGCCGATCACCCTCTCAGGTCGGCTACGCATCGTTGCCTTGGTGAGCCGTTACCTCACCAACTAGCTAATGCGCCGCGGGCCCATCTGTAAGTGATAGCCGAAACCATCTTTCAGCTTTCCTTCATGTGAGGGAAAGAATTATCCGGTATTAGCCCCGGTTTCCCGGAGTTATCCCAGTCTTACAGGCAGGTTGCCCACGTGTTACTCACCCGTCCGCCGCTGACTTCAGGGAGCAAGCTCCCATCTGTCCGCTCGACTTGCATGTATTAGGCACGCCGCCAGCGTTCGTCCTGAGCCAGGATCAAACTCTCCATATAAGAGTTGATTAAGCTCATAAATTGTCTTTTCAAAAAAGACTAAAGAATTAACGTTGACGTTTTTGTTCGTTCAGTTTTCAAAGATCAATCCGCCGCTCAGAAGCGACTTTCTTAATATATCACGTGTCAGCATCGACGTCAACAACTTTTTTAAGTTGTTTTTTATTGGTGCTTTCCGTCATCAGCGACGTTTATTAATATACCAAGATACCAATAACAAGTCAACAGCTTTTTATATTTTTTTAATAAGAAAAGAAATATCTATTATCCCTTATTTTCCCGATGCTGTCTTGAACGCATGTATTTAAGGCAGTCTGCTGGCGTTGCCATACGCTGAAATAAAGAAAATAAGATTTTATATCGTTCTTCCATAGCTCTTTTGACAATATGGTCGATCCTGTCATCTTTTAAATCGAATAATATTTCGTCCATTTCCCGCTTAATGAGGTACTCGATTTCTTTCAGCTCTTTTTGGTTTAATAGCATTCCAATCATTTTGATTGCCTCCATTGTATTATTCAATTTGTTTTCTGTAGTATTTTTCCATTTAGGATTTATTATGAGTGAATTTTTTATACATGGAAGAGACAAGTTCAGCATAGGTATGGATTAGGAAGGTATCGGACGAGGTGAATTGTTATGAACTTTTTTTGTATTGAATGGTAAGTCTTTAAAACAAGTTTCGCTGGTTGTCATTGCAGCATTTTTCACAGCTTGGTTCCTCTATATGCAGAGCATTGTCCATTTGCCTGCTTTTTCAGCCAAAGACGGGCCTAAAGCGATATACAAAGGGGAAAAGGATTTAGCCCTCACCTTTAATATTGGATGGGGGGATGTAAAAGCAGAACCCATACTGGATATTCTCAAAGAAGAGAATGTTAAAGCGGCGACCTTTTTTCTGGCTGGTTCCTGGGCCGAACGACATCCGGATTTAGTTTCAAGAATCGTCAAAGAAGGTTACGAAATTGGGATTCTGGGCTATGGCTATGAAGATTATACAGAGCTAGAAGAAGACAAGATCAGAAGAGACCTCGCAAAAGCACAGGAAGCATTTAGAAAGCTGAATATTAAAGACATTAAGCTTGTGCGCGCCCCAACTGGACATTTTGACCAGAAAACGTTAAAGGTCGCTGAAAGAATGGGCTACACTGTTGTCCATTGGAGTGTTGATTCAAAGGATTGGACCAATCCGGGTGCAGAGAGGATTGCAGAAAATGTATCAAAAGCTAAAAAAGGAGACATTGTACTTCTGCATGCGTCCGATTCTGCAAAACAAACAGCCAAAGCCCTTCCGCTCATTTTAAATGATGTAAAAGCCAAGGGACTCAAATTCGTTTCCGTTTCTGAAATGATTGCTAATGCTGAGACGAAGACAAGTGAAATAAAATAGATAAGCGAAGCGCCTTGCCCACCCCCGATAAGCACAAGACGAGAGGGCAGGATGCTTGCGCCAGACAGTTATCGACATTCAAAATTCTATACTTAAAACAAAAGCCATCCATTATTTGGATGGCTTTTGAGCTAGATTGCTTCTTTGTTTTTGAGAATCCTCATTTAATTTATGAAGGATAAGCAGCTGGTAGGTGTTGCAGACTAGTAATGGGAACAGCATTAAATATAGCCAGCTTTCCTCATTTACCCTTAAGACCGGCACCCACTCAATGGCGGTTACAACCACCATAAAAAATACTGCAGGAATAAATGCATGCTGATTGGTCTGCTTTGCTTTAATTGCAGCAACCACAAGTGCGACTATAAGAAGAAAAGCCGCTACGCCAATATACGGAAGCATGCTGTCTCCCCTCCCGCAAAAGCCTTATAGCGGAAGTAAACCAAGTCAAACAAAGCAAATAAAATCAGGACAATCTGAATAGGATTCCACAATCCTTTAAAAATCCCCAACCCGAAGCGGTGTACCGTCAAATATGCAAAGAAGCCCATTTGGCTAATGATGCTGAAGATTAATCCTACACCTATAAGCCAGAAGAATACCGACAGAATCTCAAGGAAATCGAAGTCAGTAAAAATAGGCGCAAATTCATCCCAGCGCACAATAAATCCGACAACTCCAGTAGTTAATCCTCCAACTAAAAGAGTTGATATAAAAAGCTTTACCCAATTACGGCTAGTCAATTTATTTTTCCCCCATAATAAATAAATTCATTCTTTATGATTGTACCAACCAAAGTTTGAAAAATCTAGGCATTGTATTTCCAGCGCATAATATTTGCTGAATTTCTTCATTCTAAAGGTAAGGACACCTCTGAAAGGAGCTTCATCATGATAAAAAAATTCCGTTTGCTCCTTCCATTAGCGCTAGTGTTTTTCATATCAGGCTGCGGCCAAGGTGAAACGGGCAACGGCCAAATGGATTATGAGCAGACTAAAAAAATGGTTGTAGATATATTAAAGACCGATGAAGGAAAAAAGGCGCTCGAAGAATTGATGGCTGATGAAAAAATGCAGCAAAAGATGGTCATGGACCAAAAGGTAGTAGCCGATACCATTGAAAAAACCTTAACCTCTGATAAAGGTACAGAGTTTTGGAAGAAGTCCTTTGATGATCCAAAGTTTGCCGAAAGCATGGCAAAAAGTATGCAGAAAGAAAATGAACAGCTATTAAAAGATCTAATGAAAGACCCTGAATATCGGGGAATGATGATAGAAGTACTTAAAGATCCCGAACTCGAAAAAGAAGTTACGGATGTCCTTAAAAGCAAGGAATATCGGGAGCATATACAGAAAGTAATGACCGAGACATTTGAAAGCCCGCTTTTTAAAGCAAAAATTCAGGACATCCTTCTGAAAGCAGCAGAGGAAACGAAAAGCGGTCAGCAAGGCGGTGAAGAAAGCGGCGGTGAAGGCGGCGGCCAGGGTGCAGACCAAGGCGGCGGCGGTGGCGGCCAGGGAGGCGGAGCATAACTCCACCTTTAAAAAGAAAACCTCTTCCAATTCGGAAGAGGTTTCTTTCATTACTTGCTTTCAATTGATTGGATAACTTTGCGGGCGATATCTGTATAAATCTGTCCGAGCTTATGTTCTTCATCATAAATGGACGGTGCGAAGTCTTCTTCATTCCAATCAGGCTGCTGAAGAGGCAGCTGGCCCAGCACTTCTGTCCGCAGTTCCTCAGCAAGCTTTTCACCGCCGCCTTGACCAAATACGTGCTCTCTTTCACCAGTCAATTGGCTCTCGAAATAGGCCATGTTCTCAATAACACCCAGGATTTCATGCTCAGTACGAAGTGCCATAGCACCCGCCCTCGCAGCGACAAACGCAGCTGTAGGATGCGGAGTTGTCACAACGATTTCCTTGCAGGAAGGGAGCATTGTGTGCACATCCAGGGCCACATCTCCTGTTCCCGGCGGCAAATCAAGAAGAAGGTAATCCAATTCGCCCCATTCTACTTCATTGAAGAAGCTGTTCAGCATTTTGCCAAGCATTGGGCCTCTCCAGATAATTGGTGCATTATCTTCTACAAAGAATCCCATTGAAATCACCTTTACTCCAAAGCGCTCAACCGGCAGAATCCTTTCTCCTCTGACTACGGGGCGCTTTGTAATGCCCATCATATCCGGTACGCTGAATCCATAAATATCGGCATCGATCAGACCGACCTTTTTTCCTAAACGGGCCAGGGATACTGCCAGGTTTACAGATACGGTGGATTTGCCGACTCCGCCTTTTCCGCTGGCAATCGCAATAAACTCAGTTTTATTTCCAGAAGAAAGCAGGCCTTTGTCTTCTTCAGCCGCTGCCTCTCTATATTGTGAAAGCACTTCATCCGGAAGCTCGCTGAAGCGTATGCCAACGGTTTCCGCTCCTGCCTCTTTTAGAAGATTGACGATTTGAGTCTGAAGCTGAAGCTGTTCAGCTGTACCTGTCTTGGCAATTTGAATCTTGACGCTGACATGGTTCTTTTCTTCCTTGATTTTAATTTCTTCAATGGCGTTAAGTTCGCCCAATGTTCTATGTATAAATGGTTCCTTTAAGCCGTTTAAAGCTTCTTTGACTTTCTGTTCAGTTAACATACATTGCACCCGCCTTCTGAATTCGTTTCCAATTTAGTATAACATATTGAATATTCTATACTGTTAATTCTATCACACCAGGGATACATTCACTATTTCCCTGCATCTAAAAAGAAAAGGCACTTTTTAAGCGCCTTTTCATTCCCATGTTTCGGTCAGTTCTTTTTCATTGGTATAGTAGCGCATGATTCCATTGTAAATGGAGGCAGCAATTTTATCCTGATATTCATCAGTTTTCAGATTGGCCCGTTCCCCCGGATTTGATAAGAACCCAACTTCTACTAGGACACCTGGCTTTTTGGCGTATTTTAAAATAAAAACATTGTTTAAAGGCTTCGAATTCCGCTTGGTATTCTCCAGGTTGCGGCGGAGTTCGTCCTGTATGAACTTTGCCGCTTTGGCATTTTCCTTAATCGCCGGTGCATAGAATGTCTGCGCTCCGCTCCATCTGGGGGAAGGAATTGAATTTAAATGAATGCTGACATAAAAATCAGAATTAGAAGTATTGATCATTTCAAGCCGTTTCTTCAGGTCTTCTACTTTCCTCCGGCTGTAACCCCTGGTTCCCTCTGGTGCAAGGTCTCTGTCTTCCTC
The DNA here is from genome assembly GCF_023516215.1 of Cytobacillus pseudoceanisediminis. Lineage (NCBI taxonomy): Bacteria > Bacillati > Bacillota > Bacilli > Caryophanales > Bacillaceae > Cytobacillus > Cytobacillus pseudoceanisediminis. The sequence goes on from NZ_CP097349.1 coordinate 3,984,625, forward strand.
CCTCGTCATCAGCACAAGCGCTCCCTGCTCCTGAAGGTAATCCCTTACTTTTAATGATACATCCAATGCGATATCCTTCTCGAGTGCACCTTCATCGCCTGCCCCGCCATCCGGACCGCCATGGCCGGGATCAAGCAAGATAATCTTTCCTGTTAAAGGAAGATTCCACGATTCCCAGGAATCATCATCCGTAAAGTCATATTGCAAAATTAGAAAAAGGACGATAAGCCCGATCGCAAACCCGCCTATTTTTAATTTTTTCTTCATATGTCCCAATCAGTCCCCCTGCTTATCCTCATTTCAATATATGGGACAAGATGGAGATCTAGAACTTTGATCAGGACACCCCTTTTTACATTGTACTTTTCAGTGGAGACGCAATTTATGCCTTCTCTCCCCTTTATTGAATCCTTCCGACCACCAGCTGCTTACATATTGCTCACACATATAATAAAGGGATTCGCTCATTACCGCTTCCGAACCATGACCCCAATAAAGGAAAAAGTTATATAGTGTGTCCACTAAATGCTTATACTCTTTTTCACATCTATGGCGGACCTGATCCAGCGATTCGCCATAGAGCCCAAAACGGCTGTAGTTGGCCCCCAGCAAATAGGCTTCAATCGCAACATCAAAGCATGCCTCCTCAATTCCGGCATTCATCATCAGACCGGAGACAAATCTGGAAGAACCAAAAAATTGCTGTACCTTCTCTTTTAAAGCTTTTATCGAAATTTCCCGAAGGACGGATTTTTCATATTTGATCTGCTTTTCTCTTTTTTCTCTTTAAACGTTGTTATGACAGTCACTGCTTTCTCACCCCTTGAGGATAGTCTTTATCTGCAGAGGGAGAGAAATGCAAAAAGCAACCGCGAATCGGCTGCCAATTTTTTATCAGAAAAGCGAAAGGAGCCCGCTTAAAGGAACCCCTATTAAAATCGCCTCTTCCTATAGTCAGACAAGTATCTAATACAGGAATAAATTCTTATTTTTTACGCAAAGCACCAGCCGGAGCTGATGCTTTTAAATACGCTTTTTATCGGATCTGTCCATTTCCGGACATGAGATATTTTCGGGTTGTTAATGCCGGCAGTCCCATTGGGCCTCTCGCATGGAGCTTCTGTGTGGATATGCCGATTTCAGCACCGAAGCCAAGAGCCCCTCCATCCGTGAATCTGGTCGAGGCATTATGGTACAATGCTGCAGCATCTGTCAGCTGCATGAATCTTTTGGCTGTTTCACCATTTTCCGTAATGATCGCCTCAGAATGCTTTGTTCCATATCGGTCAATATGATCAATGGCCTGTTCAAGGCTATCAACGGTTTTTACCGCCAAATCCAGGCTTAAATATTCATTTGCCCAATCGCTCTCGCCCGCTGGCACAACATTAGGCAAAGCTTTTGCCGCAGCCTTATCTCCATGTACTGTTATACCGTGCTTTTTCAGAGCTTCTGCAAGCAAATCTTTATGCTGGTTAAGCCATGCTTCATGTACAATCAGCGTTTCTGCTGCGTTGCAGACAGCCGGACGGTCTGTTTTGGCATTAACCAGGATATTGATTGCTTTTTCAGGATTCGCTTCCTTATCTACATAGATATGGCAGTTTCCCACCCCTGTTTCAAGAACAGGCACTGTTGCATTCTCAACCACTGCCTTAATAAGGGATGCGCCGCCTCTTGGAATTAAGACATCAATATGCTCTTTCATTGTAAACAGCTGCATTGCCGCTTCTCTGTCTGCTGTGGCAATAAATTGAACAGCCTCTTTAGGTATTTTCGTTTTTTCAAGAGCACCATGAATGATCTCCACTATAGCCTGATTCGAATTAAGGGCTGATGATCCGCCTTTTAGGACAATGGCATTTCCTGACTTTAAAGCCAGACCTGCTGCATCTGCTGTTACATTGGGTCTTGCTTCATAAATCATGCCGATGACACCCAGCGGAACCCGGACCTCTTCAACCTTCAGCCCATTATCCAAAGTCCATCCAGACATGACGTCTCCAACCGGATCGGGAAGTTCAGCTACCTGGCGAAGGCCAGCTGCAAATTCAAAAACCCGCTCTTTAGTCAATGACAGCCGGTCCATATATGCCTCTTCAAATCCATTTTCCTTGCCGTTTTTTAAATCGGCCATATTGGCTGCAAGAATTGATTCATATCCAGTCTCCAAATCATCTGCAACTGTATGGAGTGCTTCGTTCTTTTCTTCCGTTGTTAAAATACTTAATGTTTTGGCAGCCTTCCTGGCTTTTTTCGCCTGTTCTTCTACATTATTTGTCTTTACTGCTGATGCAGTAGTCATTGAATCCCTCCTATTAGTTTAAACAAGTGCCGGCAGCTTAAAGTCGCGGGAACATACAAACGTTTCTTGAGCAATGGCCGGTTCCAGCTCTTCATCTGCTGTATGGTCATTTAACTGTTCGTTTGAATAATTAATGCGGCCGAGGCCGATTTCTTTTCCCTCTTCATCCAGAATGCGGACAACTGCGCCATTTTTAAATCGCCCTTTTACTTCCTGAATATCAGAGAGATAAAGGTTTTCCTGATGATCCACAATCGCCTCTATCCCATGAGAGCTGATGGTCACCTTGCCTTCAGGGCCTGAGTGAAATGCAATCCACTGTTTCTGGTTATCCAGATTGAATGCATCCGGTTCCGGCTTGAAGTAGGTTCCTTTCGCCCTGCCTTCCACAGCTTCCATTAAGATATTTTCCGTACCTGCTTTTCCTAAAAAAGAATCAATTCCCGCAGCCATGGCAATTTTCACTGCCTGGATTTTTGACTTCATGCCGCCTGTTCCTACAGCACTTCCAGATCCTCCTGCAGCAGCTTCAATTTCAGGTGTAATGCTGTGAACCCTCTCCAGAAGACTTGCACCAGGATTGTCATTGGGGTTGCAGTCATAGAGGCCGTCAACGTCTGATAAAATAATCAATAAATCAGCATCGATCAGACCTGCCACTTTTGCCGCCAGGGTATCATTGTCCCCGAATCGCAAACGGTCGACTGTAACCGTGTCATTTTCATTTATAATCGGGATGATTCCGCGCTCCAGCAGCACATTCATGGTGTTATGCATGTTGCCATAACGCTTTTCATCGGAGAAATCGCTTCTGGTAATTAAGATTTGTGAAGCGACATACCCGTGAGATAAAAAGAGTTCTGAGTAAGATTCCATTAATAAGCCCTGGCCAATTGAAGCAGCAGCCTGTTTTTCCGGAAGGGAAGAAGGACGGTTAAGGCAGCCGAGCTTCCGGTAGCCTGCAGCTACAGCACCTGATGACACGACAGCTGTTTCATAGCCAGCATCCTTCAGCTCGACAATTTGCTCTGCAAATTTTTCAAGCTTTCTGCGGCTGATCTCCCCATGCATGCTTGTTAGTGAGCTGCTTCCGATCTTAATAACAACTCTTTTTATCTGCTTTTCTTTACTCAACATCCAATACCTCCTGTGAACTTATAAATCCCATTTCCCTTAGGAAGTGACAAGGGCGCCTTCCAATTCTTCGCTGATCTCCTTTGAACGTTTGGCGGCATGCTCCACTGCCTGTGTGATAGCTTCTCCTCCATTGTATCTCCTTAAAGCTTCGAGCCCTGAAGCAGTTGTGCCATTTGGCGAGGTCACTTTCTCTCTAAGAGAAGTTGGAGCTTCATCCTTTTCAAGCACCATCTTAGCTGCTCCAAAAATCGTCTGGGCGACAATTTTTCGTACAGTCTCTTCATCCATGCCTTTTTGCACCCCTACCCGCTCCATATTTTCCATCAGATAATAGAAGTAAGCAGGACCGCTTCCGGCTAATCCCGTAAAAACATCCATCTGGTCTTCATCAATGATATACACTTCCCCCATGCATTCCAGCAATTCCTTAACCAATTCTACATTGGCCATGCTGGTATTCTTGCCTGCCACGACAGCCGTCGCAGATTCCTGAATCATGCTCGAAGTATTTGGCATCACACGCACAACCTGCTGTCCCGGATTTAAATGGTCTTCCATGAACTCAGTTGTAATGCCTGCCAAAACAGAAAGAATTACCTGGCCGGGATTTAATTTATCTTTAATCGAACGCAGAGCTTCCTCTGCACCTTTTGGTTTCATGGCTAAAATGAATAAATCAATCTCCTCAAATGGAAGCTCGCTTTGGGGCATCGCACTCACACCGTACTTATCATGAATCTCTTCCAGTCTGTCTGCATTGCTCCTATTCGTTACAAATACTCGATCGGGTGATATTTCCCCAGCTGTCATCACTCCCGAGATCATTGATTCAGCCATTGACCCTGCTCCTAAAAAAGCAATTGTTTTATTGGCTAACATGGACATCCTCCTTTAAATGAACAAACTGTTCGTATAACCGTTCGTATTTTATCAACGTTATCTATCGTAACATGCTTAAATACATATTCAAGGGTATTAGGGAAAGACGGGAGGATATGGGCGAGATAGTGAATGAAAACGCTAACATATGCTGCCTAAGATTCGCTGAGGCTCCCTCAGCGTGAATAATCCCCTCTCAGGCCCATATTTGCAAAAATATATTTTCCCATGTCTTAAAAGTGCACAAACACAAAGCCTGGCCAACTGGCTGAGCTGTGCCGAATAAAAAAGCTGCAAATAAATAAAATAAGAAATAAAAAAACTCCCAGCCAAAATGGCTGAGAGCTTTGATAAGCAAATATTAACGCTTTGAGAACTGAGGAGCACGACGAGCACCTTTAAGACCGTATTTCTTACGCTCTTTCATACGTGCGTCACGAGTTAATAGTCCTGCGCGCTTTAATGTTGGACGGAATTCTGGATCTGCTTGAAGCAATGCACGAGCGATGCCGTGGCGGATTGCGCCAGCTTGACCAGTGTATCCACCGCCGTTTACATTTACAAGAATGTCGTAGCTGTTAACAGTTTCAGTAGCTACAAGCGGCTGTTTTACAACTTCACGTAAAGCTGCAAAAGGAATGTAATCTGTGATTTCACGACCATTGATGATGATTTTACCGTCGCCTGGAACTAAACGAACACGTGCAACGGAGCTCTTACGACGACCAGTACCAATATATTGAACCTGTGCCAAGTTAATAACCTCCCTAAAAATTATCCACGAAGTTCGTAAACTTCAGGTTGTTGTGCTTGGTGCTTATGTTCGCTACCAGCATATACGTGTAATTTCTTGAACATTTGACGACCAAGAGAGTTCTTTGGAAGCATGCCTTTGATTGCAAGCTCAAGCATTCTCTCAGGGTAGTTTGTACGCATTTCAAGAGCAGTTCTTGTTTTTAGACCGCCTGGGTGCATGCTGTGACGATAGTAGATCTTGTCAGTAAGCTTTTTCCCAGTAAGTTCGATTTTTGAAGCATTGATAAGAATTACATGATCACCAGTATCAACATGTGGTGTATAAGTTGGTTTATGTTTACCACGTAGAATTGATGCAACTTCACTAGCAAGACGACCAAGAGTTTTGCCTTCAGCATCAATCACGTACCATTTACGTTCGATATTGTTTGAATTCGCCATAAACGTTGTACGCATCAGTTTCCCTCCTAATAATTCCATTCATAATCATTTTTTTGGTTTATCTATTCGACACAATAAGTTCCGGGGCTTATCGTGGTTTTAATAATAATACCATATGCTATAATATAACTTTGACAGTCCAATGTCAAGCGAATGTTACACCTGGTTTAGTTGTTTTAAACTCTTTTTTTATATGAGTTTGGCTTTACAACGCGCCCTCGCGGTTCTTCAATTGTTTTTTCCAAAATTTTAATAAAAAACTTTCCACAAATATAAACCTTGAGGAGGCGCTGTTTTCCCTGCAGCTGATCTGTTTTTTTCTTTAAGAACAGAAGGCATGGAATCGGGGTCTCTTTCCCCTGAGCCAACTTCAAGTAGTGTGCCGGCCAGGATGCGGACCATATTATATAAGAATCCGGTGCCTCTAAAGCGGAAGATGAGCATATCCTCTTTTTCCTGCACCTCTATCTCCTGTAGTTCCCTGACCTTATCCTCCACTTCCGTCTTAGCGGAGCAGAAGCTTGTAAAATCATGTGTCCCTATTAAATCCGCAGCCGCTTGTTTGATTGCATCCGTATTTAAGGGATAGGGGTAATGATAGGCATAATGTCGTTTAAAAGGGTCTCTCCTGGATGAGCGATGCACGAAGTACCGATATTCCTTCCCTTTCGCATCAAAACGGACATGAAAGTCATCAGGCACTGTCTCAGCCCCCACTATGGCCACCTCATCCGGCAGCAGGGAATTAAGGGCGATTTCCCATTTTCCAATAGGAATATTCAAAGGGGAATCGAAATGGATCACCTGGCCCCTTGCATGGACACCCGCATCGGTTCTGCCTGAGGCTGTGACCTTGATGTCTTCTCCTTTATGAAGCTTCTTTAAGGCCCTCTCCAGCTCTCCTTGAACAGTCCGCTTGCCAGGCTGCACCTGATAGCCTGCAAAATGGGTGCCGTCATACGTTATATTACATTTAAATCTTTGCATAGGGTCACCTCATTACGTCCTCAGCAGGATTAACACCAGAGTCAGGGCTGCAAGCATTGCCAGCATTGCCGTATCCTTCAGACCCCAGTTAAGCTGCCTGTATTTCGTTCTGCCTTCCCCGCCTCTATAGCCGCGTGACTCCATCGCTACAGCAAGCTCCTCAGCCCGTTTGAACGAACTGACAAACAAAGGGATTAAGAGAGGAATAATGGCTTTGATACGTTCTTTAATCGGGCCGCTTGAAAAATCGACTCCCCTGGCTGTCTGAGCTTTCATGATTTTATCCGTTTCCTGCATAAGTGTCGGGATAAAGCGAAGAGAAATCGACATCATTAATGCCAGTTCATGCACCGGAAACTTGATTTTATTCAATGGAGCCAGCAGGCTTTCCAGACCATCCGTTATTTCAATCGGAGTCGTTGTCAAAGTCAGAATGGAAGTCATCAGAATGAGCAGGAAGAAGCGCAATGATATGAAAATCCCCTGTCTCAAACCTTCTTCATAGATTGTAATCCATCCAAAACGGAAGAGGACTTCACCCTCTTTTGTCAAAAACAAGTGGAGGAATAATGTAAAAATAACAAGCAGAAGGACCGGCTTTAACCCTGTATAGATAAACCGAATCGGAACCTTCGATAAAGCAATCATCAAAAAGGTGTAAACCGTAAGTAAGCCGTATGTCAGCATATTATTTGCCAGGAAGACAATGCACACGAATAAGAAAATAAGGACTAGCTTAGAACGGGGATCCATCCTGTGCAGGACAGACTCTGCCGGAACATAGCGCCCAAAGATCATTTTATCCATCATTTTGGCGTCCCCCTTTTCATCGCAGCAGCAATCTCATCCGTCAGCTCATCCATGGTCAGACATGTCTTAGATAAACGGATGTTAAGTGATTCTTCCATTTTCAGCTGAAAACGGACAACCTCCGGAACATCGAGGCCAAGCTTAAGCAAGCCTTCCGGAGAAGAAAAGATTTCTTTAGGCGTTCCCTTTCTGTACACTTCACCGTTGTGCATGATGACAATCTGATCAGCATAGCGGGAGGCGTCCTCCATGCTATGTGTCACGAGCACTGTCGATAGCCCTCTTGTACCATGCAGGCTGTAGAACATATCCATGATTTCTTTTCTTCCCCGCGGGTCAAGCCCTGCAGTAGGCTCATCCAGGACAATGACATCAGGCTCCATTGCCAGTACTCCCGCTATCGCCACCCGTCTCATTTGGCCGCCTGACAGGTCAAATGGGGACTTGTGTAAAATTTCCTCCGGCAGGCCAACCTGGCTTATGGCTGCTCTTGCTCTTTTTTGGCTTCCTCTTCTGACACTCCGAAGTTCATCGGACCAAAGCATATATCTTTCTCGACCGTTTCCTCAAACAGCTGATGCTCAGGAAATTGAAACACGATGCCGACCCTTTGGCGGATTTCCTTCAGGTTTTTTTGTTTCTTATGCGAGGTGATCAGACGCTCTCCAATCACTACCTGGCCTTCTGTCGGTTTAAGCAGGGCATTTAAATGCTGGAGGACAGTCGATTTGCCTGATCCCGTATGACCGATAATTGCCAGAAACGTGCCTGATGGAATATCAATGGAAACATCCTTTATCGCGAGGCGTTCAAATGGCGTATTGACCTGATACCGGTATTCTACATTTTGGAGTGAGATGTCCATAATTCTTCCACCAACTCTTCTTCAGATAAATAATGCCTTGATAACGGCAAGCCTTTTTCTCTTAATATCTTGCTTAGCTTCACAGGAAAAGGAATATCCAGGCCCAGCTTTACAAGCTCTTCATCCATTTGAAAGATTTCCTCAGGTGTGCCTTCCCGATATAACTGTCCTCTGTTCATAACCACGATGCGATCAGCCTTTGCAGCTTCCTCCAAATCATGTGTGATGGAGATGACTGTCATATGATAGTCCTGCTTCAGCTCTCTGACGGTTTCAAGCACCTCTTCACGCCCTCGTGGATCAAGCATGGAGGTTGACTCGTCCAGAATTATAATGTCCGGCCTTAGGGCGATGACGCCGGCAATGGCCACCCTTTGTTTCTGGCCGCCAGAAAGATGGTGCGGCTCTTGATTAAGAAATTGTTCCATTTTGACTTTCTCCAGTGATTGCGCAACACGCTGAACCATGTCATTTCTTTCAATTCCATGGTTTTCTAAACCAAAAGCCACATCATCCTGTACGGTCGTTCCGACAAACTGGTTATCCGGATTCTGAAAAACCATGCCGATCTTCTTTCTGGTTTCCCAGACTGTCTCTTCGGTCAATGGAATTCCTCCTACTGTAATACTGCCTTCCAGAGGAAAGTGCAGGCCATTCAGAAGTTTGGCTAGTGTTGATTTCCCGGAACCATTATGGCCAACAATAGCAAGCCATTCCCCTTTCCATATATTGAAAGAGACATTGTGCAGCGCATATCCAGCCTCTGCATCGTATTTAAACGAAACATTTTTCAATTCTACCAGCGGCTCGTTCATGTGAAGTCCTCCTCTCAGCTCTGCTTCTCTATTTCAGCTCTGCTCTAATATTTTTATCCTAATGAAAAAACCCGCCATTTTTGGCGAGCTTTAAATAGTTCGATAATAGGTTATGTTACCGGATAGCAAGCGTTGAATGATACCATTCTCCCACACTTGTAATACACAAGAAAATCTGGATTTCTGCTATCTAAGCTTATTGGATGCCTATTATGCCTCCCTATTAAAAGCTCATACTGACGCAGTATGGTGGTTGGTTCTTGCTATAGTATGACTGTTCAGAGACCTCGATTTCCTTATGGTTTATGAACATACTAAATTTAAAAAAGCCTGCACCTCTTTCCGTCAGGCAGTAAACTGCCGGGCGCAAATCTTCTTTCCGGAAGAGGTGCATGAGCTAGACAAGACAGTGTACCAGGTAATGGGGAATCTATTGGTCATCCATCCCTGTATAATAGCTGTACATGCTCATCGTAACGCTCGTTTTTGGCCTGAAATAGGCGTTCCTAACATATTAAGGAAACAGCCGCTTTTATAGAAAAAGGGCAAAGAACAAGTTCAATGAAACCGTCCCGCGCCCTTTCCTTAAAAAATTATACTAACTCGATGATTACCATTGGCGCACCGTCTCCACGACGAGGTCCAAGTTTCATAATACGAGTGTATCCGCCTTGGCGCTCTTCATAACGAGTTGCGATGTCGCTGAATAATTTTTGAACTGCATCCTGGTCAGTTTCAGCGTTAGCTACCTCATTGCGAACAAAAGCAGCTGCTTGACGGCGTGCATGCAAGTCGCCGCGCTTTCCAAGAGTGATCATTTTCTCAACAACTGAACGAAGTTCTTTTGCACGAGCTTCAGTTGTTTCGATGCGCTCATTGATGATTAGATCTGTTGCTAAGTCACGCAGCATAGCTTTACGTTGTGAGCTAGTGCGTCCTAACTTTCTGTATCCCATGAAAGTTTCCCTCCTTTGTTGAAGTCATTCAATCTGCTGAAAGCAAACATATAAAGATGATGAATCAATTTACATCAATCAATCGTCTTTGCGTAAGCCCAGTCCAAGATCTTCTAATTTATGTTTTACTTCCTCAAGTGACTTTCTGCCCAGATTACGGACCTTCATCATATCCTCTTCAGTCTTATTGGCTAATTCCTGAACAGTATTGATGCCAGCACGCTTTAAGCAGTTGTAAGAACGTACAGATAAATCAAGTTCTTCAATTGTCATCTCAAGTACTTTCTCTTTTTGGTCTTCTTCTTTTTCAACCATGATTTCGGCATTTTGAGCTTCATCAGTTAAACCGACAAAGATATTCAAATGCTCAGTTAAGATCTTCGCTCCAAGTGCAACCGCATCTTGAGGACCTGTACTTCCGTCAGTCCAAACATCGAATGTTAACTTATCATAGTTAGTCATTTGACCCACACGTGTATTCTCTACCTGATAAGAAATGCGAGATACTGGAGTGTAGATGGAATCGATCGGAATCACACCGATTGGCTGATCTTCTCTCTTGTTTTGGTCAGCTGGTGTATACCCTCGTCCGCGTCTTGCAGTTAAACGCATGCGCAGGTGGGCATTTGAACCTAGAGTAGCAATATGAAGATCCGGATTAAGGATTTCAACATCGCTGTCATGAGTTACGTCAGCTGCCTTCACTACACCTTCACCCTGAACATCGATTTCCAATGTTTTTTCTTCATCAGAGTAGATTTTAAGTGCTAGTTTTTTAATGTTTAAAATGATAGATGTTACATCTTCTACGACGCCTTCAATTGTTGAGAACTCATGAAGTACCCCATCAATTTGGATCGATGTGACAGCGGCACCTGGGAGTGAGGATAAAAGGATACGACGTAAGGAGTTACCCAAAGTTGTACCATATCCACGCTCAAGTGGCTCGACGACGAACTTGCCGTACTTGGCATCATCGCTGATCTCAACCGTTTCGATTTTTGGTTTTTCTATTTCGATCATCAAAATATACCCTCCTTCAAAACGTCGAAACCCCGGCTAGCAATCTCTAACCGAAATTCCCCCATGTATACGTTCCCGTTTTGTGCACAACAACTGGAATAATTGTTCTGTATAACTAAAAAATTAGTATCATATCCCATTATAGACAAGGATACAAAATCTATACAGAAAAATTATACACGGCGGCGTTTTGGTGGACGACATCCGTTATGAGGAACTGGAGTTACGTCTCTGATAGCAGTAACTTCTAGACCAGCAGCTTGAAGAGCACGGATAGCAGCTTCACGTCCTGCACCAGGTCCTTTAACAGTTACTTCAAGAGATTTCATACCGTGTTCCTGAGAAGTTTTAGCTGCAGTTTCAGCTGCCATTTGCGCTGCGAATGGAGTAGATTTACGAGAACCTTTGAATCCAAGAGCTCCAGCACTTGACCAGGAAACAGCATTTCCATGAACATCAGTGATAGTTACGATTGTGTTATTGAAAGTAGAACGGATATGTGCAATACCTTGTTCAATATTCTTTTTCACACGACGCTTACGTGTATTAGTTTTACGAGCCATTTAAAGTACCTCCTTTACCGATTATTTCTTCTTGTTCGCAACAGTCTTACGAGGACCTTTGCGAGTACGAGCGTTGTTTTTTGTGTTTTGTCCGCGAACCGGTAAACCACGGCGATGACGTAGACCGCGATAGCTTCCGATCTCCATTAGACGTTTGATGTTAAGTGATACTTCACGGCGAAGGTCACCTTCAACTTTCAATTTGTCAATGATGTCACGGATTTTGTTAAGTTCATCTTCTGTAAGATCACGAACACGAGTGTCTTCAGAAACACCAGCTTCAGCCAAAACTTTTTGAGCTGTAGATTTACCAATACCAAAGATATAAGTTAATGAGATTACTACACGTTTTTCACGTGGAACATCTACACCAGCAATACGTGCCATTGTATAAGCGCACCTCCTTCAATTTAACCTTGTTTTTGTTTATGTTTAGGGTTTTCACAGATAACCATTACTTTTCCACGTCTGCGGATAACTTTACACTTTTCGCAGATTGGTTTAACTGATGGTCTTACTTTCATTATCCTAACCTCCTTAATAGTACGGAGTGCAATGATTATTTAAAACGATATGTGATTCTACCGCGTGTTAAATCATATGGAGATAGCTCAACTGTTACTTTATCTCCAGGTAAAATGCGGATGAAGTGCATACGGATCTTACCGGATACATGAGCTAGCACTGTATGACCATTTTCTAATTCTACCTTAAACATTGCATTTGGCAAAGTATCAACAACTGTGCCTTCTATTTCAATTACATCGTCTTTCGCCATTGAACGATACTCCCTTCTTCATATCATATACGAATTCATTTACATACTTTGCAAGCGCAAAGCGCAACTTTCCGTTTGTTACACGGCCGGTCTCCTCGAGACTGGTCTGAACTTCTGGAGAGATATAATTAAGCAATTGCAGATGCTGAATGTTCTTTTTCTTCGGGCAATCGAATTTCTTCCTGCCGCCGTCAGCAAGCATAACAAACCTTTCATCCATCAACCTTATAATTATAGCATATTGACCAGCATCGCGCCCGCTTTTGATCAAAACAATTTGACCAGGCTGCGGATTCGTATCAGAACCAACCAATGGAATCACCTGCACCTTAGGCTTTTGTTAATATTTCATAACCGGTTTCAGTGATCGCTATTGTGTGCTCAAAATGTGCACACCTTTTACCGTCAACCGTTACAACTGTCCAGTTATCGGTTAAGGTTTTAACATAACGACTTCCTGCATTCACCATAGGTTCAATAGCAAGTACCATACCCGGCTTTAAGCGCGGCCCTCTGTTAGGCGGTCCATAATGAGGAATTTGGGGATCCTCATGTAAGTCTTGCCCTACACCATGGCCGACATACTCGCGTACAATGGAAAAGCCATTAGATTCCGCATACGTTTGGATAGCATGGGAGATGTTCGACAAGCGCTCACCCGGTTTTGCTTCTTCAAGGCCCTTATATAACGATTCCTCTGTCACATCCATCAGACGCTCGGATTCCTCATCAATTTGGCCAATAGCATAAGTCCAGGCTGAGTCACCATGATAACCGTTATATTTAGCACCGATATCAATGCTGATTATATCACCGTTATTTAAAACTCGATCACCAGGGATCCCATGAACAAGTTCATCGTTAACTGAAGCACAAATGCTGCCGCGGAAACCATTATACCCTTTAAAAGACGGGATTGCATCGTGTTTACGGATAAACTGGTCAGCAATATCATCTAATTCGCGGGTTGTGATTCCGGGTACAATATGTTTCTTCAGTTCCTGGTGTGTAAGTGCTACGATCCTGCCGGCCTCACGCATTATATCAAGTTCACGCGGGGTTTTGCAAATGATCATTGTAAGCCCCCGAGCAAAGCATCAAGATCAGAAAATACTTTATTAATATCTTGCTGACCATCAATATTGCGCAGATAACCTTTCGTTTCGTAGAAATCAAGCAACGGTTTTGTTTGTTTAATATTAACGTCAAGTCTATTCTGAACAGTAGCTTCATTATCATCAGCACGCTGATACAGCTCACCGCCGCAGCGATCGCACACTCCGTCCTTCGCTGGCGGATTGAATACTAAGTGATAAGTAGCTCCGCAGTCTTTACAGATGCGGCGTCCGGTAAGACGTTCCATTAGAATGCTCTGATCAACATCAATATTTATGACATAATCAATTTTCTTATTTAAATCAGAAAGGATGTTTTCAAGGGCATCTGCTTGGGCAACCGTTCTTGGGAAGCCATCCAGCAAAAAGCCTTTTTCGCAATCATCCTTGCTTAAACGTTCACGGACAATGCCGATTGTTACTTCATCAGGAACAAGCTCGCCTTTATCCATGAATGATTTTGCTTTAAGGCCTAGGTCCGTTTCGTCTTTAATAGCCGCACGGAACATATCTCCAGTAGAGATATGAGGGATGCCGTATTTTTGGACGATCTTCTCGGCTTGTGTACCTTTTCCGGCACCAGGGAGCCCCATTAAAACTAAATTCACGTCAATTTCCCCCTAGTCTCTAAATGGTATAAGGGAACGAGACGCTCCCTACACCCAAATTATTTAATGAAACCTTTATAATGACGCTTAACCAGCTGTGCTTCAAGCTGCTTCATCGTTTCAAGTGCAACACCGACAACGATTAGCAGACTTGTGCCTCCAATTTGCGCAGATTCAGGTAATCCAGCGATATTAATGAAGAATACCGGCAGGATAGAAATGACCGTCAGGAAGAGCGCACCGACCAATGTTAAACGATATAAGACGCGAGTCAAATATTCCTGCGTGTTATTTCCTGGACGGATGCCCGGGATATAACCGCCCTGCTTCTTCAGGTTTTCCGCAACTTGCTCCGGATTCACCTGAATGAAAGCATAGAAATAAGTAAAAGCAATGATTAATGCACTATAAATGACCATTCCGATTGGAGACGTGTAGTCAAATATTCTTTGAATCCAAAGCGTCACATCATTCTGCTCAAAGAAACCTGCAATGGTTCTTGGCGTTATGATGAAAGAAATCGCAAAGATTACTGGAATTACACCAGCTGCATTAACTTTTAACGGAAGATGAGTTGATTGTCCGCCAGCAGAATTTTTCCCTGCTGTTACGCGCTTAGCATATTGAATAGGAATTTTTCTTAATGCCTGTTGGATAAAGATCGTTCCCACAACAATAGCGATGACTGCAACCAGGATAAGCACGACTGTCACAATGCGAAGGAATAGCTGCTCTCCAGCATTTTCAAACTGCTGAGCATAAATCTGGTTAACCGTTGAAGGAATACCAGCTGCGATACCAGCAAAGATAATGATGGAAATACCATTGCCTACGCCTTTTGATGTAATCTGCTCGCCAAGCCACATTAGAAATGCAGTTCCGGCAGTCAATACTACAGCAATCAATAGATAAGAAGTAATTCCCGGATTTTCAATCAGCATTCCGCCTGCTAGGTTATTAAACCCATAAGACATACCGAGAGCCTGGATAAAACCAAGCACGATAGTAAAGTAACGGGTAAACTGAGCTAACTTACGGCGTCCAACCTCACCCTGCTTAGACCATTCCGTAAACTTAGGAACAACATCCATCTGCAGAAGCTGCACAATGATGGATGCCGTAATGTACGGCATGATGCCCATCGCAAGGATTGAGAAGTTCAGGAGCGCCCCGCCGCCGAATGTATTCAGAACACCGAATACATTAAGTTCATCCTGGGCTTTTAATAGATCTGCATTTACGCCCGGTACAGGGATAAATGTACCGATGCGAAATACGATCAGCATTAAAAGGGTGAAAATAATCTTTCGTCTTATATCACCCACACGCATAAAATTGGAGATTGTCTGAAACATTAAATCACCTCAATTTGACCGCCGGCAGCTTCGATAGCTTCCTTTGCAGCAGAGGAGAATTTATGAGCTTTAACTGTAAGCTTTTTCTCAACTTTGCCTTTTGCAAGAATCTTGATTCCTGCTTTTTCGTTGCTTACTACACCAGTTTCGATAAGAAGCTCAGGAGTTACTTCTGCTCCATCTTCGAAACGGTTTAAAGCATCAAGGTTCACAACCGCGTATTCTTTACGGTTGATGTTAGTGAAACCGCGCTTAGGCAAGCGTTGGAATAAAGGTGTTTGACCACCCTCGAATCCAGGACGGACACCGCCGCCAGAACGAGCGTTTTGACCTTTATGACCCTTACCAGCAGTTTTACCATTACCGGAACCGATACCACGGCCTTTGCGTTTGCGTTCTTGACGAGAACCTTCTGCAGGCTTTAATTCATGAAGTTTCATGTTGGCACCTCCTTATTTGTAGAAGAATAGAATTATTTTTCTTTTACCACAACAAGGTGAGCAACTTTGTTGATCATTCCGCGGATAGCAGGATTATCTTGATGCTCAACTGTTTGGTGCATTTTGCGTAAGCCAAGAGCCTTAACTGTTTCGCGCTGGTCTTGCGGGCGACCAATCACGCTGCGAGTGAGGGTTACTTCTAGTTTATTCGCCATTTGATATCCCTCCTTATCCTAACAGTTCTTCTACTGATTTACCACGTAATTTCGCTACGTCCTCAGCACGTTTTAATTGAGTTAAACCGTTCAAAGTGGCGCGAACCATGTTGATTGGTGTGTTAGTACCTAAAGATTTAGATAAGATATCACCAACACCAGCTAATTCTAGAACCGCACGAACTGGACCTCCGGCGATTACTCCCGTACCTTCAGAAGCAGGCTTAAGAAGGATTTCTCCAGCACCGAAGTGACCGATTACCTGGTGAGGAATTGTAGTTCCAACCATAGGTACTTCGACTAAGTTTTTCTTAGCATCTTCAATAGCTTTGCGGATTGCTTCAGGAACTTCCTGTGCTTTACCTGTACCAAAGCCAACGTGACCGTTTTTGTCACCTACTACTACAAGAGCAGAGAAACGAAAACGACGTCCACCTTTAACAACCTTTGCTACACGATTAACCGTAACTACGCGCTCTTCAAGTTCAAGTTTGTTTGGATCAATACGACGCATCTTTTTGTGTCCCTCCTTTGTCTATTAAAATTCTAAACCATTTTCACGTGCTGCATCAGCTAATGCTTTAACACGTCCATGATATAGATAGCCACCACGATCGAAAACGACAGCTTTAACGCCTTTTTCGACTGCGCGCTTTGCAACTAATTCTCCGACCTTAACTGCTGCATCAACGTTGCCAGTTGCATCAAGGTTTACTTCTTTATCTTGTGTAGAAGCACTTGCTACAGTAACTCCGTTTACATCATCAATAAGTTGAGCATAAATGTGCTTGTTTGAACGATACACATTTAAACGAGGACGAGCCGCAGTTCCAGAAAGTTTCGCACGCACACGAGCATGTCTTTTCTTACGAACTGCATTTTTATCAGCCTTCGTAATCATTTCGGTCACTCCTTTCGTTTACCTAAGCGGCATTACTTACCAGTTTTACCTTCTTTACGACGAACATATTCGCCTTCATAGCGGATACCTTTACCTTTGTAAGGCTCTGGAGGACGAACATCACGGATGTTGGCAGCCAATGCACCAACACGCTCTTTGCTAGTACCTTTAACAATGATCTTTGTGTTAGATGGCACTTCAACTTCAATACCTTCTTCAGGCTCGATTTCAACAGGATGAGAGTAACCAACGTTTAAAACAAGCTTTTTGCCTTGTTTTTGAGCACGGTAACCGACACCGATAAGCTCTAGTCCTCTTTCGAATCCTTTTGACACACCTTCAACCATGTTAGCTAGAAGTGCGCGAGTTGTTCCGTGCAATGCGCGGTGTTCTTTCGCTTCAGATGGACGGGAAACGTTGATTACGTTCTCCTCCACCTTGATTTCGATATCCTGGTTGAATGAACGGGAAAGTTCACCTTTAGGACCCTTCACAGTAACAGTGTTATTGTCGATAGTAACAGTAACACCAGATGGAATTTCGATTGGTTTTTTACCTATACGAGACATTTAATTGCACCTCCATTCATGAAAAACTCTATTACCAAACGTATGCTAATACTTCTCCGCCGACTTGTTTAGCGCGAGCTTCTTTGTCTGTAAGAACTCCTTGAGAAGTAGAAACTAGTGCGATTCCAAGACCGTTAAGTACGCGAGGTACTTCATCAGCCTTTGCGTATACACGAAGACCAGGCTTACTGATACGCTTAAGACCAGTGATAACGCGTTCGTTGTTTGAACCGTATTTTAAGAAAATGCGGATGATGCCTTGCTTGTTATCCTCTATAAGCTCAACATCACGTACAAAACCTTCACGCTTTAAGATCTCAGCAATTTCCTTCTTGATGTTAGAAGCAGGAACTTCTAATTTTTCGTGACGAACCATGTTCGCATTACGGATGCGAGTTAGCAAGTCTGCAATTGGATCTGTCATGACCATTGTTTTTACCTCCTTCCCATACTTGGGGTTTACCAGCTAGCTTTTTTCACGCCAGGAATTTGTCCTTTATATGCTAATTCACGGAAACAAATACGACAAAGCTTAAATTTACGGTATACAGAATGTGGACGTCCGCAGCGTTCGCAGCGAGTGTACTCCTGTACCTTGTGTTTAGGCGTGCGTTTTTGCTTCGCAATCATTGACTTTTTAGCCACGTTTTCGCCTCCCTCTATTTAGCGATTACTTTTGGAATGGCATTCCAAATTGAGTTAAAAGTTCACGAGCTTCTTCATCAGTGTTAGCTGTAGTTACGATAACGATATCCATACCACGAACTTTGCTTACTTTATCGTAATCAATCTCAGGGAAGATCAACTGTTCTTTGACACCTAGAGTATAGTTACCACGGCCGTCAAATGACTTCTTAGAGATACCGCGGAAGTCACGTACACGTGGAAGAGATACAGATACTAACTTATCAAAGAACTCATACATGCGCTCTCCACGAAGAGTAACTTTCGCACCGATTGGCATACCTTCACGAAGACGGAAGCCAGCGATAGATTTCTTAGCGCGAGTGATAACCGGCTTTTGACCAGTAATCAATGTTAATTCCTCAACAGCTTTATCTAGTGCTTTAGCGTTTTGAACAGCGTCACCAACACCCATGTTGATAACGATTTTTTCAAGCTTAGGTGCTTGCATAACTGATTTATAGTTAAACTTGCTCATTAGAGCAGGAGTAATTTCTTTTGAATGCTTTTCTTTTAGGCGGTTCATCCATTGTACCTCCCTTCTTCTTTAAACTATTTATCTAGAACTTCACCGGATTTTTTTGCAACACGTACTTTTTTGCCATCAACCGTTTTATAGCCTACACGAGTTGGTTCACCAGATTTAGGATCGACAGGCATAACGTTTGATACATGAACAGGTGCCTCTTGGCTGATGATTCCGCCCTGCGGGTTCATCTGAGAAGGCTTAGAGTGTTTCTTTACAATGTTAACTCCTTCAACAAGCACTCGGCTTTGTTTAGGGAACGCTGCAAGAATAACGCCCGTTTTGCCTTTATCCTTACCAGAGATGACCATAACTTTGTCACCTTTTTTCACATGCATCTGTGCGCACCTCCTTAAAGGCAATTTAATTTGTTATTTATAATACTTCTGGAGCTAAAGATACAATTTTCATGAAGTTGTTTTCACGTAGTTCACGGGCAACTGGTCCGAAGATACGAGTTCCGCGTGGTCCTTTGTCATCACGAATAATTACACATGCGTTTTCATCGAAACGAATGTAAGTACCGTCATTACGGCGTACACCGCTCTTAGTACGAACAACTACCGCTTTAACAACATCACCTTTTTTAACAACGCCACCTGGTGTTGCTTGTTTCACTGTACAAACGATAACATCACCGATGTTAGCAGTCTTGCGGCCAGAGCCACCAAGAACTTTAATTGTAAGTACTTCACGAGCACCAGAGTTGTCAGCAACTTTTAAACGTGATTCTTGTTGAATCATGTGTGTAACCTCCCTTCGGGATAAACCTTATTCCGAACAATTAGATAATAACTGCTTTTTCAACTACTTCTACAAGACGGAAGCGTTTAGTCGCAGATAGTGGACGAGTTTCCATAATACGAACGATATCGCCAGTTTTTGCTTGGTTTTGCTCATCATGAGCTTTGAACTTTTTAGAGTACTTAACGCGTTTACCGTAAAGTGGATGCTTTTTGTAAGTTTCGACAAGAACCGTTACTGTCTTATCCATTTTGTCAGAAACGACGCGTCCAGTGTAAACTTTGCGTTGGTTGCGTTCACTCATTGTGCGAACCTCCTCTCAATATCACTTGCTAAAGCCGATTTCTCTTTCACGAATAACAGTTTTCATGCGGGCAATCGCTTTGCGTACTTCACGAATGCGAGCTGTGTTTTCAAGTTGTCCAGTCGCCAATTGAAAGCGAAGGTTGAAAAGCTCTTCTTTTAATGATTTTACTTTTTGTTCAATTTCGGCAGTGGTAAGGTCACGAATTTCATTAGCTTTCATTTGATTCACCACCAATTTCTTCTCGTTTTACAAACTTGCACTTAACTGGAAGTTTGTGTGATGCAAGACGTAATGCTTCACGAGCGATCTCTTCAGATACACCAGCGATTTCGAACATTACTTTACCAGGCTTAACAACTGCAACCCATCCTTCTGGAGCACCTTTACCGGAACCCATGCGGACTTCTAGAGGCTTTGCAGTGTAAGGCTTATGCGGGAAAATTTGAATCCAAACCTTACCGCCACGTTTCATGTAACGAGTCATTGCGATACGTGCAGATTCAATTTGACGGTTAGTGATCCAAGAAGCTTCAAGAGCTTGAAGACCATATTCACCGAAGTTTACTTCAGTTCCGCCTTTTGATTGACCACGCATTTTTCCGCGGTGTACACGACGATATTTAACGCGCTTTGGCAATAACATATTATTTGCCTCCTTCCCCAGTTTTCTTCTTAGTAGGAAGGACCTCTCCACGATAGATCCATACTTTTACGCCCAATTTACCGTAAGTTGTATCAGCTTCAGCTGTAGCATAATCGATATCAGCACGAAGAGTATGAAGTGGAACTGTTCCTTCGCTGTATGATTCTGAACGAGCGATATCAGCACCGCCTAAACGACCAGATACCATTGTTTTGATACCCTTAGCGCCAGCGCGCATTGCACGTTGAATAGTTTGTTTTTGAGCACGACGGAAAGATACGCGGTTTTCTAATTGACGAGCAATGTTTTCCGCAACCAATTTCGCATCAATGTCTGCTCTTTTAATTTCTAGAATGTTGATATGAACACGCTTGCCAGTTAATGAGTTAAGTGACTTGCGAAGTGCTTCAACCTCAGTACCACCTTTACCGATAACCATTCCTGGTTTCGCAGTGTGGATAGTGATGTTCAGGCGATTAGCAGCACGTTCGATTTCTACTTTAGAAACAGAAGCATCGCTTAAACGCTTTGTGATGTACTCACGAACCTTAAGGTCTTCGTGTAAAAGATCAGCATAGTCTTTGCCTGCGTACCATTTTGACTCCCAATCACGGATGACACCGACACGCAAACCGACTGGATTTACTTTTTGACCCACTGATTATCCCTCCTTCTTTTCTGATAAAACGATAGTAATATGACTAGTGCGCTTGTTGATTTGGCTTGCACGGCCCATAGCGCGAGGACGGAAACGTTTTAAAGTTGGTCCTTCGTCTACGAATGCTTGAGCAACTACCAGATTGTTAACGTCCATTTCGTAGTTGTGCTCAGCGTTAGCTAGTGCAGATTTTAAAACTTTCTCTACGATTGGAGAAGCAGCTTTAGGTGTAAGGTTCAAAATCGCTACTGCTTCGCCTACTTGCTTTCCTCGAATTAAATCTACGACTAAACGAGCTTTACGAGGAGCAATACGAACTGTTCTTGCAACAGCTTTAGCTTGCATTAGAATGCCCTCCTCTCATTAACGTCTTGTTTTCTTATCATCATTGCCATGGCCTTTGTACGCACGAGTTGGAGCGAATTCTCCAAGCTTGTGGCCTACCATGTCTTCAGTGATGTATACAGGCACATGTTTACGACCATCATAAACTGCGATTGTGTGTCCGATGAATTGTGGGAAGATCGTAGAACGGCGAGACCAAGTTTTAGTAACTTGCTTGCTTTCTGTTTCGTTAAGCTTTTCGATCTTTGTCATTAAATGTTCATCAACAAAAGGTCCTTTTTTTAAGCTGCGACCCATGATTGAACCTCCTTCGTGATTGCTCTACGGTTCTTATTTGGAACCGTAGTACAATCCCGTTATTTTTTACGACGACGTACGATAAATTTGTCTGATTTGTTGTTTTTCTTGCGTGTCTTGTAACCAAGTGTTGGTTTGCCCCAAGGAGTCATTGGAGACTTACGTCCGATTGGCGCACGTCCTTCACCACCACCGTGCGGGTGATCGTTAGGGTTCATTACAGATCCACGTACAGTTGGGCGCTTGCCTAACCAGCGTGAACGACCTGCTTTACCAATGTTAATAAGCTCGTGCTGCTCGTTGCCAACCTGACCTACAGTTGCGCGGCACTCAGCAAGAATCATGCGAACTTCACCAGAGTTCAAACGAACTAATACATACTTTCCTTCTTTACCAAGAACTTGTGCAGAAGTACCAGCAGAACGTACTAATTGTCCGCCTTTACCAGGTTTTAATTCGATGTTGTGGATTACAGTACCCACTGGAATATTAGCTAGTGGAAGTGCATTACCCACTTTGATATCCGCTTCAGGACCTGACATTACTTCCATGCCCACTTGTAAATTCTTAGGAGCAAGGATGTAACGCTTTTCTCCATCCACATAGTTAATTAGTGCAATATTTGCAGAGCGGTTTGGATCATACTCGATTGTGGCAACGCGTCCTGGAATGCCATCTTTGTTACGTTTGAAATCGATGATACGATATTGACGTTTATGACCGCCGCCTTGATGACGAACTGTCAACTTACCTTGGTTGTTACGGCCGCCTTTTCTCTTAACAGGAGCAAGTAAAGACTTTTCTGGTTTGTTAGTCGTGATTTCTGCGAAATCAGATACCGTCATGCCGCGACGACCATTAGAGGTAGGTTTATACTTTTTAATCGCCATTTCGTTTCCCTCCTCTTCTAGTTATAGTAGTTTTAAGCTTCAAATAGCTCGATTTCTTGACTTTCAGCTGTTAATTTAACGATCGCTTTACGGCGTTTGTTAGTGTAACCGCCAAATTTGCCCATACGCTTGAACTTACCTTTGTAGTTCATGATGTTAACTTTCTCAACTTTAACGCCAAAGATTTGCTCTACAGCGTCCTTAACTTGAGTTTTGTTAGCTCGTACGTCAACTTCGAACGTATATTTTTTATCAGCCATAATATCAGTAGAACGTTCAGTGATTACGGGGCGCTTAATGATTTCGCGTGCATCCATTATGCAAGCACCTCCTCTACTTTTTCAACCGCTGCTTTCGTCATGATAAGCTTATCATGGTTTAAAACATCTAAAACAGTGATTCCAGAAGCAGACACAACTGTTACACCAGGGATGTTGCGAGCAGATAATGCTACGTTCTCATCTAGGTCAGCAGTTACGATAAGTGCTTTTGAATCAACAGAAAGACCAGTTAATACACCTTTGAAGTCTTTTGTTTTAGGAGTTTCGAAAGCAAGGCCTTCTAATACTAGGATGTTTTCTTCTAACACTTTAGAAGATAACGCAGATTTGATTGCCAGACGGCGAACCTTTTTAGGTAGTTTGTAGCTGTAGCTGCGTGGTACAGGACCAAATACAGTACCGCCTCCGCGCCATTGTGGTGAACGGATAGAACCTTGACGTGCACGGCCTGTGCCTTTTTGGCGCCATGGCTTGCGTCCTCCGCCCGCTACTTCAGAACGAATTTTAGTTTTATGAGTCCCTTGACGTAAAGAAGCTCTTTGCATAACAATAGCTTCGAATAATACGTGCTGGTTAGGCTCGATACCAAAGATCGCATCATTAAGTTCGATATCACCAACTTTAGATCCGCTTTGGTTAAACAATGCTACTTTCGGCATTCTGTTTTCCTCCTTTCCGGTTTAATTATTATGCTTTTACCGCACTTTTGATTTTTACTAATGCTTTTCTAGCACCAGGTACGTTACCTTTGATCAATAGCAAGTTGCGCTCAGCATCAACTTTAACGATTTCAAGGTTTTGTACAGTGATTTGCTCTCCGCCCATACGTCCAGGTAATAGTTTACCTTTAAATACACGGTTTGGAGCTACAGGACCCATTGAACCAGGGCGACGGTGGTAACGAGAACCGTGAGCCATAGGCCCGCGAGATTGTCCGTGGCGCTTGATGGCACCCTGGAAACCTTTACCCTTTGAGATTCCTGTTACATCAACAGTTTCGCCTTCTGCGAATATATCAACTTTGACTTCTTGACCAACTTCATATTGTCCTAAATCAGCTCCGCGGAATTCGCGTACGAAGCGCTTAGGAGCAGTGTTTGCTTTAGCAACATGGCCTTTTTCAGGTTTGTTGGATAGCTTTTCGCGCTTATCTTCAAATCCAAGCTGGATCGCTTCATATCCATCAGTTTCAACTGACTTCATTTGAAGAACAACGTTTGGAGCTGCCTCAACAACTGTTACCGGGATAAGATCACCGTTTTCAGCAAATACTTGAGTCATACCAATCTTTCTTCCTAAGATTCCTTTGGTCATTTCAGTCACACCTCCTAATTTTCTTATGATTATTTATTGATTAAAGTTTGATTTCGATATCTACACCAGACGGTAAGTCTAAACGCATTAGAGAATCAACCGTTTGTGGTGTTGGGTTAACGATGTCGATTAGACGTTTATGCGTACGCATTTCGAACTGCTCACGAGAATCTTTGTACTTGTGAACCGCACGAAGGATTGTGTAAATAGACTTTTCAGTTGGTAATGGAATCGGACCTGAAACAGCCGCACCAGAACGTTTTGCAGTCTCAACAATCTTTTCTGCTGATTGATCAAGAATTCTGTGATCATACGCTTTTAAACGAATACGAATTTTTTGTTTTGCCATTATTTTCCCTCCTTTTCGCCTATTTTAATATAGACATTCTCCGTGAAAATTTCCCACACACTCGCCATGGCAAAGCGGCCGGGTGTGTCAGCAACCTTTCACATCATCGCAGTCAAAGACCAACATTGTCTATTATACAGAAACAATAAATGAAATGCAACATGTATATGTTATTTCTTTATGTTTCGCACACTTTTACTATTATAACTGCAGATTACAAAGTTTTCAATAGGATAGGAAGAAGTCTAAATATTTGCTTTAGGTCCATGGGAACTGTCAAATGATGTAGTTAGAATAGGTGATTATATATAGAAGAAAGTAGTGTATATAATAGGATACTTTTGATGAGCTTTGGTTGTTTAAGCTGCAGAATCTTGATGGTTAGCATTGAAGCGATTTAGTAAATTCGATCTCTATCTCAGCAGGAGTACAAAGTTTCATACTGTCAAAGAAACTATGCTGATATTTTGCCCGACGCAAAAACACAAAAAAAACAGATGGGTTGTCACCCATCTGTTTTTATCTATTGCAATTACTCTTGGATTGTAGCAACTACGCCAGCGCCTACAGTACGTCCACCCTCACGGATAGAGAACTTAGTACCTTCTTCGATAGCGATTGGAGCAATTAGTTCTACAGTCATTTCGATGTTATCTCCAGGCATAACCATTTCTACGCCTTCAGGAAGATTACAGATACCAGTTACATCAGTTGTACGGAAGTAGAACTGAGGACGGTAGTTTGTGAAGAATGGAGTGTGACGACCACCTTCTTCTTTTGAAAGAACGTATACTTCAGCTTTGAACTTAGTGTGTGGAGTGATAGAACCTGGCTTAGCAAGTACTTGTCCACGTTGGATATCTTCACGTGCTACACCACGAAGAAGGGCACCAATGTTGTCTCCAGCTTCAGCATAGTCAAGAAGCTTACGGAACATTTCTACACCAGTTACAGTAGTTGATTTTGGCTCTTCAGCAAGACCGATGATTTCAATAACGTCACCGACTTTAACTTGTCCACGCTCAACACGTCCTGTAGCAACAGTACCACGGCCAGTGATTGAGAATACATCCTCAACAGGCATCATGAATGGCTTGTCAGTGTCACGAGTTGGAGTTGGGATGTACTCATCAACAGCAGCCATAAGCTCTTCGATTTTAGCTT
The DNA here is from genome assembly GCF_023516215.1 of Cytobacillus pseudoceanisediminis. Taxonomy (NCBI): domain Bacteria; kingdom Bacillati; phylum Bacillota; class Bacilli; order Caryophanales; family Bacillaceae; genus Cytobacillus; species Cytobacillus pseudoceanisediminis. Next base: position 4,010,345 of record NZ_CP097349.1, read on the forward strand.
CCCACTCAGCTTCACCTTCAAGAGCTTTAAGAGCAGAACCTTTGATTACTGGGATATCATCACCAGGGAATTCGTACTCAGAAAGAAGGTCACGAACTTCCATTTCTACTAATTCAAGTAGTTCTTCATCGTCAACCATGTCACACTTGTTCATGAATACAACAAGGAAAGGTACACCAACCTGACGAGAAAGAAGGATGTGCTCACGAGTTTGTGGCATTGGGCCGTCAGCAGCAGATACTACTAGGATACCGCCGTCCATTTGAGCAGCACCAGTGATCATGTTTTTAACATAGTCAGCGTGACCTGGGCAGTCAACGTGTGCATAGTGACGGTTTTCAGTTTCGTACTCAACGTGTGCAGTTGAGATTGTGATTCCACGCTCGCGCTCTTCTGGAGCTGCGTCGATTTGATCGTATCCGCGTGCTTCACCGCCGCCTTTTTTAGAAAGAACAGTTGTGATAGCTGCAGTTAAAGTAGTTTTACCATGGTCAACGTGTCCGATTGTACCGATGTTAACATGGGGTTTTGAACGGTCGAATTTAGCTTTTGCCATTTGAAAAATCCTCCTTCAGATTATAAAAGTTAAGTAATTTTTGCTGTGGAGAGGTTTCCCTTCCCACAGCGCTTTTTGCCTACAATAGTAGTTATACTTTATTAAAAAGGTAAAATCAATTATTCACCTTTATTTTTTTGATGATTTCTTCAGAAATTGATTTAGGTACTTCTTCGTAGTGATCGAAGTGCATTGAGAATGTACCGCGGCCCTGCGTATTAGAACGCAATGCAGTTGCGTAACCAAACATTTCTGATAGTGGAACCATCGCACGAACTACTTGTGCATTACCGCGAGCTTCCATACCTTCAACGCGTCCACGGCGTGATGTAACATCACCCATGATATCACCCATGTATTCTTCAGGGATTACTACTTCAACTTTCATAACCGGCTCAAGAATTACAGGATTACATTTTGACGCTGCATTTTTAAGTGCCATAGAGGCAGCAATTTTAAATGCCATTTCAGAAGAGTCGACATCATGGTAAGAACCATCAAATAGTCTAGCTTTGATATCTACTAATGGGAATCCAGCAAGTACTCCTCTTTCAAGAGCATCTTCAAGACCAGCTTGAACTGCAGGGATGTATTCACGTGGAACAACACCACCGACAATGCCATTTTCGAATTCGAAGCCTTTACCTTCTTCATTTGGAGCAAATTCGATCCATACATGACCGAATTGTCCGCGTCCACCGGATTGACGGGCGAATTTACCTTCAACCTGAGCTGAAGAACGGAAAGTTTCGCGGTATGCAACCTGAGGTGCACCTACGTTTGCTTCCACTTTAAATTCACGCTTCATACGGTCAACTAGAATATCAAGGTGAAGCTCACCCATACCAGCGATAATAACCTGTCCAGTTTCCTGGTCAGTATGCGCGCGGAATGTAGGATCTTCTTCTTGAAGTTTTTGCAGAGCAGTAGTCATCTTATCTTGGTCAGCCTTGGATTTCGGCTCGATAGATAATGAGATAACTGGTTCTGGGAACTCCATAGACTCAAGAATAACAAGATTCTTTTCATCACATAGTGTATCTCCAGTGCTAGTATCTTTAAGACCAACAGCTGCTGCGATATCTCCAGCGTGAACTACCGAGATCTCTTCACGAGAGTTAGCGTGCATTTGCAGGATACGACCTACACGCTCGCGCTTCCCTTTAGTAGAGTTCTGTACATATGAACCTGAGTTCAATGTTCCAGAGTAAACACGGAAGAATGTAAGTTTACCGACATAAGGGTCAGTCATAACTTTAAATGCAAGAGCTGAGAAAGGTGCATCATCGCTAGAAGGACGAGTAACCTCTTCTTCCGAATCTGGAAGTGTACCTTTGATAGCTGGTACATCTAATGGAGAAGGAAGATAATCGATTACTGCATCTAGCATTTTTTGTACACCTTTATTTTTGAAAGCAGAACCACAGATTACAGGATAGAACTCAACGTTTACTGTACCTTGACGAATAGCTGCTTTTAGCTCTTCGTTAGTGATTTCCTCACCGCCAAGGTATTTCTCCATTAATTCTTCATCAAGTTCAGCTACCGCTTCAATTAGCTTTTCACGGTATTCTTCAGCTTGATCCATGTATTCTTCTGGGATATCACGCTCTTCGATATCAGTACCAAGGTCATTACCGTAGAACGTAGCTTTCATTGTGATAAGATCGATGATTCCTTCGAATTGGTCTTCAGCACCAATCGGTAATTGGATAGCTGCCGCATTAGCTTGCAGACGATCATGAAGTGTCTTCAATGAATATAAGAAGTCAGCACCGATTTTATCCATTTTGTTTACGAATACCACACGTGGTACTCCGTAAGTAGTTGCCTGGCGCCAAACTGTTTCAGTTTGAGGCTCAACTCCTGACTGTGCATCAAGTACCGCAACCGCACCATCAAGAACACGAAGTGAACGCTCAACTTCAACTGTGAAGTCTACGTGTCCAGGAGTGTCAATGATGTTTACGCGGTGGCCTTTCCACTGTGCAGTTGTTGCAGCAGAAGTGATTGTGATTCCACGCTCTTGCTCCTGCTCCATCCAGTCCATCTGTGAAGCACCTTCGTGTGTTTCACCGATTTTGTGGATACGGCCAGTGTAGTAAAGTACACGCTCAGTTGTTGTTGTTTTACCGGCATCAATGTGAGCCATGATACCGATATTGCGAGTATTTTCTAAGGAGAACTCTCTAGCCATTGGGTCTTTCTCCTTCCTAGTATGAGTGTTATTTTAGTTAAGCTGTATATCTTACCAGCGGTAGTGAGCAAACGCTTTGTTCGCTTCTGCCATTTTGTGTGTATCTTCACGCTTCTTAACAGATGCACCAGTGTTGTTAGCTGCATCTAGGATTTCGTTAGCTAAACGCTCTTCCATAGTCTTTTCACCGCGAAGACGCGCATAGTTTACTAACCAGCGAAGACCAAGAGTAGTACGGCGGTCAGGACGCACCTCAACTGGTACTTGGTAGTTAGCTCCACCTACACGGCGTGCTCTTACTTCAAGTACAGGCATGATGTTTTTAAGTGCCTGATCGAAAACTTCCATTGGCTCTTTGCCAGTGCGCTCGCTGATGATATCGAACGCAGAGTAAAGAATAGCTTGAGATTTACCTCTCTTACCATCGATCATCATTTTGTTGATCAGACGGCTAACTAGCTTTGAGTTGTAAATCGGATCCGGCAATACGTCTCTTTTTGCTACAGGACCTTTACGTGGCATGGATTGTTCCTCCTTTCAAAGATGGTTGTCTATTATTCAGAATTATTTTTTAGCTGCTTTTGGACGCTTAGCACCGTATTTAGAACGGCCTTGCATACGGTTGTTAACACCAGCAGTATCTAAAGCGCCGCGCACGATGTGGTAACGTACACCCGGTAAGTCTTTTACACGTCCTCCACGGATAAGAACAACACTGTGCTCTTGAAGGTTGTGTCCGATACCAGGAATGTAAGCATTAACCTCGATACCGTTTGTTAAACGAACACGAGCATATTTACGTAATGCAGAGTTCGGTTTCTTTGGAGTCATTGTACCAACACGAGTACAAACACCACGCTTTTGAGGTGAAGCTACGTTTGTTTGAGCTTTCTTGAAGCTGTTGTAGCCTTTGTTAAGAGCTGGTGAATTTGACTTCTCTGACTTAGTTTGACGAGGCTTGCGCACTAATTGGTTAATAGTAGGCATTTGATTTTTCCTCCCTTCGAATTTGTTTAAGCCCACACATCCAGGTGGTTCATTTTGATGCAAAAACAAAGTTCTTGCAGATAGCAATCTACAAAAACAGTTTTTAAAAAGATATGGCAACAGCTGCTGCCCCAACTTCGATTCCGCATGCTTTACCGAGCTTTTTCATCGAATCAACATACACAATCGGAACGTTCATCTCATTCGCTGTACTAACCACTTTAGCTGTAACCCTAGGATCAGCATCACTGGCGACTACGACTTCATCAATTGTTCCCAGTTTGAGAGCTTTGACTGTTTGCTTTGTTCCTACAATAAAACTTTTAGCCTGCAATACTTTATCATAAGACATTTACGACATCCTCCAAAGTATCCGGTGAATAGGAGCACCTTTGCTATAGTACCATCTTCATTTTTCGATGTCAACAAGCAAAATGAATTTTATTTTATTTATTCATTTTAAAATGCGGTACTTGCTGGTAAATAAGCAAGCACCGCAATAATAAAGTTATTCTACAGTAACAGTATTTTCAGCAGTTTCCTCATTTGTATAAGGCTCTGCTCTTCTATAGCGCTGCATTCCTGTTCCGGCAGGGACAAGCTTACCAATAATTACATTCTCTTTCAGGCCAAGAAGCTCATCGCGCTTGCCTTTAATCGCTGCATCGGTAAGAACTCTTGTCGTCTCCTGGAAGGATGCTGCTGATAAGAATGAATCTGTTTCAAGAGATGCTTTTGTGATACCAAGGAGAACCGGACGTCCTGTGGCAGGCATTTTGCCAGCAAGAAGGGCTTTTTCGTTGGCATCTGTAAATTGATGGATATCAAGCAGAGTACCTGGCAGTACATCTGTTTCTGCTGCATCAATTACACGCACTTTGCGAAGCATCTGGCGTACCATTACCTCGATGTGCTTATCGCCAATTTCAACACCCTGCATGCGGTATACCTTCTGAACTTCACGCAGCAAGTATTCTTGAACAGCTGTTACATCTTTTACTTTAATTAACTCTTTAGGGTCAATAGAACCTTCAGTCAATTCCTGTCCACGTACTACTTCATCGTTTACAGCTACTTTTAAGCGGGCTGTATAAGGTGCTGTATACGTCTTGGACTCCACTTCACCCTGAACAACAATCTCATGCTGGCGGTCACGGCCTTCATTGATGCCAACTACCACACCATCAATTTCAGAAATGACTGCCTGACCTTTAGGGTTACGCGCTTCGAAGATTTCCTGGATACGCGGTAAACCTTGAGTGATATCGTCTCCTGCTACCCCACCGGTATGGAACGTACGCATTGTTAACTGTGTACCTGGTTCACCGATGGATTGGGCAGCGATGATACCTACTGCTTCACCAACTTCAACCTCTTGTCCGGTTGCCAGGTTGCGGCCGTAGCACTTTTTACAAACCCCATGACGTGTGTTGCATGTGAACGCGGAACGGATCCATACTTTTTCGATGCCGGCTGAAACAATTTCAACTGCAATATCTTCAGTGATCAATCCGTTTTCAGCTACAATCACTTCATTTGTCTCAGGATGTTTGATATTTCTTCTTGCATAACGGCCAATCAGACGCTCTTCAAGCGCTTCAATGACTTCAGTACCATCTTTAAGAGATGCGATCAGCAATCCGCGGTCAGTTCCACAATCATCATCACGAACGATGACATCCTGTGCTACGTCTACCAGACGGCGAGTCAGGTAACCTGAGTCAGCTGTTTTAAGGGCTGTATCGGCAAGTCCTTTACGGGCACCGTGTGTAGAAATAAAGTACTCGAGTACTGTTAAACCTTCACGGAAACTTGATTTAATCGGTAATTCAATGATACGTCCAGCCGGGTTGGCCATGAGTCCGCGCATACCAGCTAACTGAGTGAAGTTGGATGCGTTACCACGGGCACCGGAGTCACTCATCATGAAGATTGGGTTGGATTTATCCAATGACTTCATCAATTTTGCCTGGATATTATCCTTCGCTGCACTCCAGATTGAAATAACACGATCATAACGCTCATCTTCGGTAATAAGACCGCGTCTGAACTGTTTCATGACATTATCAACCTTGCTTTGTGCTTCGTGGATAATTTCCTGCTTCTCGCCCAATACCACGATGTCAGCTACACCAACCGTGATGCCGGCTTTTGTGGAGTATCTGAATCCAAGATTTTTCATGCGGTCAAGCATTTTAGACGTTTCAGTGATTTTAAAGCGTTTGAAGACTTCCGCAATGATGTTTCCAAGGATCTTTTTCTTAAACGGATCTACTAGAGGCATTTCCTTGATAACAGCAGCTACATCAGTAGCAGGCTCTACAAAGTATTTCTCAGGAGTTTCAATCTCAAGGTTTTCTTTTGTAGGCTCGTTGATGTATGGGAATGTCTCAGGCAGAATCTCGTTGAAAACAAGCTTACCAACCGTAGTTAATAAAAGCTTTTTATTTTGTTCTTCGGTGAATGTCTGGTTATTCAAGGATCCAGCATGGACAGCTACTCTTGTATGCAAATGAACATAGCCGTTCTGATAGGCAAGCAGTGCTTCACTTGTATCATTGAAGATCATGCCTTCTCCGACAGCGCCGGCTCTTTCAAGTGTCAAGTAATAGTTACCTAATACCATATCCTGTGAAGGAGTAACAACTGGCTTACCGTCTTTCGGGTTCAGGATGTTCTGTGCTGCAAGCATCAGCAGGCGGGCTTCTGCCTGTGCTTCTGCTGAAAGCGGCACGTGAACAGCCATTTGGTCACCGTCAAAGTCTGCGTTGTATGCAGTACACACAAGCGGATGAAGACGAATAGCGCGTCCTTCCACCAATGTCGGTTCAAATGCCTGAATGCCCAGTCTGTGAAGAGTTGGGGCACGGTTAAGCAATACAGGGTGCTCTTTAATGACACTTTCAAGAACATCCCAAACTTCCGGCTGCACTCTTTCGATCTTGCGTTTTGCAGACTTGATGTTGTGGGCTAAGCCTTTTTCCACCAATTCCTTCATAACGAATGGCTTGAATAATTCCAATGCCATTTCTTTCGGAAGTCCGCACTGGTACATTTTTAAGTTTGGTCCTACGACGATAACCGATCGTCCAGAATAGTCAACACGCTTACCAAGCAAGTTTTGGCGGAAACGTCCCTGCTTCCCTTTAAGCATATGCGACAGGGATTTTAACGGACGGTTTCCTGGTCCTGTTACCGGTCTTCCGCGGCGGCCGTTATCGATTAGCGCATCTACTGCTTCCTGAAGCATGCGCTTTTCGTTTTGAACAATAATGCTTGGAGCACCAAGGTCCAATAGACGCTTTAGGCGGTTGTTGCGGTTGATTACACGGCGGTACAGATCATTTAAGTCGGAAGTGGCAAAACGTCCGCCATCCAGCTGTACCATCGGACGAAGTTCCGGAGGAATAACCGGAAGAACGTCAAGAATCATCCAGGATGGTTCATTTCCGGAGCCACGGAAAGCTTCAAGAACTTCCAGGCGCTTGATAGCACGAGTGCGTCGCTGGCCCTGGGCAGTTTTCAGTTCCTCTTTAAGGGTATCTACTTCTTTGTTGAGGTCTATGTCAGAAAGAAGTTTCTTAATGGATTCAGCACCCATGGATGCCTGGAACTTGTTTCCATACTTTTCACGGTATGCACGGTATTCTTTTTCGGAAAGCAGCTGCTTCTTTTCAAGAGCCGTATCGCCAGGATCCGTTACAACATAAGAAGCGAAGTAAATAACTTCCTCAAGTGCACGCGGAGACATGTCCAGCACAAGACCCATACGGCTTGGGATGCCTTTGAAGTACCAAATGTGGGATACAGGGGCTGCAAGTTCAATGTGGCCCATTCTTTCACGGCGCACTTTTGCACGTGTTACTTCAACGCCGCATCGATCACAGACAACGCCTTTGTATCGAACACGCTTATACTTTCCGCAGTGACATTCCCAGTCTTTTGTCGGTCCGAAAATGCGTTCGCAGAATAAACCGTCTTTTTCTGGTTTTAATGTACGATAGTTGATCGTTTCAGGCTTCTTAACCTCACCATGTGACCAAGAACGTATCTTATCCGGTGAAGCAAGACCTATTTTCATATACTCGAAATTATTTACATCTAGCAAGGGGCCTACCTCCCTTTTGATCTCCGGGTTTTACCCTTATTGCTCAAACAGCAGCAAAAGTGCCAATAATATCCCCAGCAGCCTCCGCCATTTAGGGCGGAGCGCCCAGGGATTAAGGATTTATATTAAATTATTCTTTCGTAACTACCTGTTCTTCATTTTGCGTTTCCGGAGCGATTGTCAATGATTCAGCCTGCTGAACATCATCTTCATCTTCCAGGTCGCGCATTTCAATTTCTTCTTCATCGCCAGAAAGGATCTTAACATCCATACCTAAACTTTGAAGTTCTTTGATTAGTACCTTGAATGATTCCGGTACGCCCGGTTCAGGAACATTCTCGCCTTTGACGATTGATTCGTAAGTCTTAACACGTCCAACGACGTCATCGGACTTAACCGTTAAGATTTCCTGAAGTGTATAGGCAGCACCATATGCTTCAAGTGCCCAAACCTCCATCTCACCGAAACGCTGTCCGCCAAACTGAGCTTTACCGCCCAATGGCTGCTGCGTAACAAGAGAGTAAGGTCCTGTTGAACGGGCATGGAGCTTATCGTCAACCATGTGCGCCAGTTTGATCATATACATGACACCTACTGATACGCGATTGTCAAACGGCTCGCCTGAACGTCCATCATAAAGGACAGTCTTAGCATCACGCGCCATGCCTGCTTCTTCGATCGTTGCCCATACATCTTCCTCGCGGGCACCATCAAATACAGGAGATGCTACGTGAATGCCCAATGCTCTGGCAGCCATACCAAGGTGAAGCTCAAGCACCTGTCCGATGTTCATACGCGATGGAACCCCGAGAGGGTTTAACATGATGTCTACTGGGGTGCCATCCGGCAGGTAAGGCATGTCTTCTTCCGGTAAAATACGGGAGATAACACCTTTGTTACCGTGGCGTCCGGCCATCTTGTCACCTTCAGAGATTTTACGCTTCTGAACGATATATACACGCACAAGCTGGTTAACACCTGGAGGAAGCTCATCTCCATCTTCTCTGTTAAATACTTTAACATCGAGTACGATACCGCCGCCGCCGTGTGGCACACGAAGGGAAGTATCGCGGACTTCACGAGCTTTTTCACCAAAGATTGCGTGCAATAGCCGTTCTTCAGCTGTTAGTTCCGTTACCCCTTTAGGAGTTACTTTACCAACAAGAAGGTCGCCATCTTTTACTTCCGCACCTGTGCGGATAATTCCGCGTTCGTCCAGATTGCGCAGTGCATCTTCCCCAACGTTAGGGATATCTCTTGTGATCTCTTCAGGTCCAAGCTTTGTATCGCGTGATTCTGATTCATATTCTTCAATATGGATAGATGTATAAACATCATCTTTTACGAGGCGCTCACTCATAATGATCGCATCCTCGTAGTTATATCCATCCCATGTCATAAACGCGACGAGAACGTTGCGTCCAAGCGCTAATTCACCAAGTTCCATGGAAGGTCCGTCAGCAAGGATTTCTCCTTTAGTTACACGGTTGCCTACAGCAACGATTGGGCGCTGGTTGTAGCAAGTTCCCTGGTTGGAACGGATGAATTTAAGCATTCTGTATTTATCAAGATCGCCTTTAACTTCCTGGCCATCCACGTTTTGAATGCGGCGAACCCAAACTTCGCGAGCTTCTACGTGCTCAACGATCCCCTCATGCTTACAGATGACTGCAGCACCTGAGTCTTTACCTGATACATATTCCATACCAGTACCAACTCTTGGCGCTTCCGGCTGCATCAAAGGCACAGCCTGACGCTGCATGTTCGCTCCCATCAGGGCACGGTTGGAGTCATCGTTTTCCAGGAATGGGATACATGCCGTCGCAGCAGAAACTACCTGTTTAGGCGATACATCCATGTAGTCAACACGGTCTCGCTTCACAACTGTGTTTTCACCTTTGAAACGGGCAACTACTTCTTCGTCAAGGAATGAGCCATCGTCACCAAGAAGTGCATTCGCCTGGGCCACTACATAGTTATCCTCTTCATCAGCTGTCAGATAGTCGATGCGGGATGTAACTTTTCCGGTCTCAGGGTCAATTCGGCGATACGGTGTTTCGATAAATCCGAAACGGTTTACCTTCGCAAATGAAGATAAGGAGTTAATCAAACCGATGTTTGGTCCCTCCGGCGTTTCAATCGGACACATACGGCCATAGTGAGAGTAGTGAACGTCACGTACTTCGAAGCCGGCACGTTCACGTGTCAGACCACCAGGTCCTAACGCAGAAAGACGGCGTTTATGTGTCAGTTCAGCGAGCGGATTTGTCTGGTCCATGAACTGGGACAACTGCGAGCTTCCAAAGAACTCTTTAATTGACGCAATAACAGGACGGATATTAATCAGCTGCTGAGGCGTAATGGTATTTGTATCCTGGATGGACATTCTCTCGCGGACCACACGCTCCATACGGGAAAGACCGATGCGGAACTGGTTCTGCAATAGTTCTCCGACTGAACGAAGACGTCTGTTTCCAAGATGGTCGATATCATCTGTATCTCCTACAGAGTGCAGAAGGTTAAAGAAATAACTGATTGAAGCAATGATGTCAGAAGGTGAAATGTTTTTCACTGCTTCTTCAACATAAGCATTGCCAATTACATTGATGACTTTTTCGCCATCTTCATTAGGCGCGTAAATCTTAATAGACTGAAGCAGCACTTCATCATCTACAACTCCGCCTAAAAGGCTTACGGTTTTAAAGCCGATATCCTTCTCCAGGTTAGGAAGGATCCGGTCTAAAGTGCGGCGGTCAAGCGTAACGCCTTTTTCCGCAATGATTTCGCCAGTTTCTGGATCCACAAGCGTTTCAGCCAGTTTTTGACCGAACAGGCGATTTTTGATATGAAGCTTCTTATTGATCTTATAGCGTCCAACATTCGCCAGGTCATAGCGCTTTGGATCGAAAAATCTTGAGACAAGCAAGCTTTTCGCATTTTCAACCGTTGGCGGTTCGCCCGGACGAAGGCGCTCATAAATTTCAAGCAGCGCTTTCTCTGTACTTTCAGTATTATCTTTTTCAAGAGTGTTGCGAATGTACTCGTTGTCTCCAATCAAATCGATGATCTCTTGATCAGAGCCGAACCCAAGTGCACGCAAAAGAACCGTAACGGGCAGTTTCCGAGTACGATCTATTCTGACGTATACGACGTCTTTGGCATCTGTTTCATACTCAAGCCAAGCGCCGCGGTTCGGGATTACGGTTGCTGTAAAGCCTTTTTTCCCGTTTTTATCAAGCTTTCCACTGAAATATACGCTCGGTGAACGTACTAACTGGGATACAATGACACGTTCCGCTCCGTTAATAACGAACGTACCTGTCTCTGTCATAAGCGGGAAGTCACCCATAAAGACATCCTGGTCTTTAACTTCGCCTGTTTCTTTGTTTACAAGACGCACTTTCACACGTAAAGGTGCAGAATATGTAACATCTCGTTCTTTCGATTCCTCAACGGAATATTTTGGTTCGCCAAGGCTGTAATCAATAAATTCAAGCGACAAATTACCAGTAAAGTCTTCAATCGGAGAAATATCATGGAACATTTCTCGTAAACCCTCATCAAGAAACCATTGATAAGAAGAGGTTTGGATTTCGATTAGATTTGGTAATTCTAAAACTTCACTGATTCGTGCGTAACTTCTACGTTGGCGGTGTCGTCCATACTGAACTAGTTGACCTGTCAACTGATTCACCCTCAAATCAAGCGTTATTGTTGCTAATAGCAATTTATATCATCTTATAAGAAAAGCTATAGAGCGCCTGCCTATCGGCAACAAGCAAAAGAGCCGGAACCGATGGCGCAAAGTGCCGCCAGCGAACTGGCTTAGAAGCTGGACTTTTCCCGAAAAAGTACAGGGACATAAGCCAAACCTCCATTCTTATAAGACAAAAAGAAAAAGGGTTTTCACTTCAAAAACCACATTTTCACAATACGACTATTATTTTGTTAGCTTTCCCATTAAAACCAAATTTATACAACTATTAGATAAATTTAGTTATAAATAGAAATATAATATGTTGGCATTTTACAATACTATCATAGCAAAAAAGTCAAGTCAATCTTTTTTTGCTCTTAAAATAAAATAGCCTTTTTTCTTTTCTGCTGTCTCTACTTCACCGAATAACTCTGTCAGTTTATCTATGGCAGATGGTGCACCCTGCTTTTTCTGGATGACAACCCATAGCTCACCTCCAGAAATCAGCGAATGAAAACTTTGTTCAAATATATCATGAACAACCTTTTTCCCGGCGCGGATCGGCGGGTTTGTCAGAATGGCCGCAAACTTATTTCCTTTTGTATTTTCAAGGCGGTCACTTTCATAGATTTGCACATTTTTAATGCCGTTCAATTCAGCATTTTCTTTCGCAAGTCCAAGCGCCCTCTCATTTACATCAACCATATGAACTGTCCGTTCAGGCATCAGCTTTGCTGCAGTCAGCCCAATGGGCCCGTATCCGCAGCCTACATCAAGAATGTTACCTTCAGCTTCCGGCTCTTCAAAAGTCTCAATTAATAACCTTGAACCAAAATCCACTTCACCCTTTGAAAAAACACCATTATCTGTTTTAAATCGGAATGGATACTCCTTTAGAGTATAACTCCAGGTTTTAGGGCTGCTTTCAACTTTTTGCGTTTGGGAATAGTAGTGTTCAGACATGAAATCACCTCCAGGGAGAATATATAAGAAGAAAATAGGAGAATCACAATTAAGTGGTTTCGAAGGAATTATATAGGATTGCCCATCAAAAAGCAAAAAGTAAACAGAAAAGCAGAAGCGCCCTTCCCTTCCCCGACACCTCGAGGGAACAGGCTCCTCCGTAACACGATGCTTTTAGTCGTACGATGATAAAGCTGACGAAGCGTTCCTTGTTTAGCTGGACAGTACCTTCAGATTAAAGTTATAGATTTTACAGCAAAACAAAAAGCCCGCTTAAGCAGCGGACTTTTCATAAATGTTATTACTTAACTTCAACGCCAGCTCCAACTTCTTCAAGCTTAGCTTTAACTTCTTCAGCTTCTTCTTTAGAAACGCCTTCTTTAAGAGCTTTTGGAGTGTTGTCAACAAGTTCTTTTGCTTCTTTAAGTCCAAGACCTGTGATTTCACGTACCACTTTGATAACTTTGATTTTTTGGTCGCCTGCAGAAGCAAGAACAACGTCAAATTCAGTTTTCTCAGCAGCAGCGTCTCCACCAGCAGCTCCGCCCATTACAGCTACAGGAGCAGCAGCAGTTACACCAAATTCTTCTTCGATAGCTTTTACTAAGTCGTTAAGTTCTAAAACAGTCATATTTTTAACTGCTTCAATGATTTGTTCTTTAGTCATGATTATGTTTCCTCCTTATTTTTGGTTTGAATCTATTAGTTTAACGCTAAAATCAACTTACGCGCCTTGTTCTTCTTTTTGATCTGCAACAGCTTTTGCAGCAAGAGCAAGATTGCGGATAGGTGCTTGAAGTACGCTGAGTAGCATAGAAAGCAAGCCTTCGCGTGATGGTAGTTCAGCAAGAGCTTTGATATCTTCTACTGAAGCGACATTTCCTTCGATTACACCTGCTTTAATTTCAAGTGCTTCATGCTTTTTCGCGAAATCATTAAGGATTTTCGCTGGAGCAACTACATCTTCTGTGCTGAACGCGATTGCGTTAGGTCCAGTTAAAGCTTCGTTTAAACCCGAAAGTTCAGCAGCTTCAGCAGCACGGCGAGTCATTGAATTCTTGTATACTTTGAATTCCACGCCAGCTTCACGAAGCTGTTTACGAAGTTCAGTAACTTCAGCAACAGTAAGACCACGGTAGTCAACAACAACTGTTGATAAACTTGATTTAAGCTTATCAGCAATTTCTTCTACGATTTGTTTCTTTTGTTCGATAACGCTGCTCATCCTTACACCTCCTGTAGAATTTCTACATTCATACCGTCCAATAAAAAACCTCCACGACTTTGCAGACATGGAGGAAGTATACAATAGCAAGAAAAAGCAATTCTATCGTAATACCTCGGCAGGAAATTAAGCAATTAAGCACCTGCTGTCTACGGCACAAATGTTATTATATTTTAACAACAAAATACATATTACAGCATGTATTTTAGAATGTCAATTGTTATTATTTTACTGCAACAGATGAAGGATCTACTTTTACGCCAGGTCCCATAGTAGAAGTAACAGAAACGTTCTTCATGTAAGTTCCTTTAGCAGCAGCAGGCTTCACTTTCATCATTGTATCGAAAATAGTGTTGAAGTTTTCAACAAGCTTTTCGTCTTCGAAAGATACTTTACCGATTGGCACGTGGATGTTACCAGCTTTGTCAACACGGTATTCAACTTTACCTGCTTTGATTTCGTTAACTGCTTTTTGAACGTCAAAAGTAACTGTGCCAGTCTTAGGGTTTGGCATTAAGCCTTTAGGTCCTAATACGCGGCCAAGTTTACCAACTTCACCCATCATGTCAGGTGTAGCAACGATTACATCAAAGTCGAACCAGCCTTGGCTGATTTTGTTGATGTATTCAGAATCACCTACGAAATCTGCTCCAGCAGCTTCTGCTTCTTTCGCTTTTTCACCCTTAGCGAAAACAAGAACGCGCTGAGTTTTACCAGTTCCGTTTGGAAGAACAACTGCTCCACGGATTTGCTGGTCAGCTTTCTTAGGGTCAACTCCTAGACGGAATGCTACCTCAACAGTTGCATCAAATTTTGCAAAATTAGTTTTCTTCGCAAGTTCAATCGCCTCAGCAATTGGGTAAGCTTTTGAAGAATCAACAAGCTTCACAGCTTCTGCGTATTTCTTACCTTTTTTAGCCATTTTTATTTCCTCCTTGATTGTGGTTTTAGCGGAATAACCTCCCACGAGTAAAAGCGGAGGCGCCTCGGTCAGCCCCGACAAGCATAAGACGAGCCTCACTGAAAGGTGATCTTTACCTTTCCGGGAGGATTAGCTTATGACTCGAGGGGCTAGGCGCCGCAGCTAGACACTAAAAGCGGAGGCGCCTCGGTCAAAGGCGCCTGCTCTAGACAGAACAAAGGTTGCGAGTGAAACAAAATTCAGCGTCGCAACCTCATCCCTAAATCTGCTTCGTGCATGGATTAGTCCTCGATAACTATACCCATGCTGCGTGCAGTACCTTCAACCATACGCATTGCAGCTTCTACACTAGCAGCGTTTAGATCAGGCATCTTTGTTTCAGCAATCTCGCGTACCTTGTCACGCTTGACTGTTGCTACTTTATTACGGTTTGGTTCACCAGAACCAGACTCGATTCCAGCCGCTTTCTTAAGAAGAACTGCAGCAGGAGGAGTTTTCGTAATAAATGTAAATGAACGGTCTTCAAAAACCGTGATTTCAACAGGAATGATTAAGCCAGCTTGTTCAGCTGTGCGAGCGTTAAATTCCTTACAGAATCCCATGATGTTAACACCTGCTTGACCTAGTGCCGGTCCTACTGGTGGTGCAGGGTTTGCTTTACCTGCAGGGATTTGCAGCTTTACAAGTTTGATTACTTTTTTAGCCACGAGACACACCTCCTTAAAGTCCGTGATGTGGTAATAGGGAAAATTCCCTCCCACTCAACTTATAGTCTTTATATTAAGATAAAGAACTTTTAACAATTGTCCAGTCTCTTTGTCCGAGACATACTGACCTTTGAAATATTATCACTTTTCAAAGGCAATTTCAAGTTTTTTTACAAAGATATATAAAAGTACTTTCAGCAGACTGCTTCTTACAGTTTTTCAATCTGTGAAAAATCTAGTTCAACCGGAGTGTCACGGCCAAACATGTTGACAAGCACTTTAATCTTCGCCTTATCTTTATCAATATCTTCAATGGTGCCTGTGAAGTTCGCAAACGGACCTTCTTTCACCTGAACTGTTTCACCGATCTCAAAGTTGATATCAAAGCGTGCTTCTTCAACACCCATATGCTTAAGGATGTTCGTAACTTCTTCCGGCAATAGTGGAGTCGGCTTTGATCCAGAACCTGCTGAACCTACGAATCCAGTTACACCCGGAGTATTTCTTACTACATACCAGGAATCATCCGTCATCACGATTTCTACTAGTACATAACCAGGGAAGACTTTGCGCTTCACTACTTTTTTCTTGCCGTTTTTCAATTCTGTTTCTTCTTCTTCCGGAACTACCACGCGGAAGATCTTATCTTGCATACCCATTGATTCAACACGTTTCTCCAGATTGGCTTTGACTTTATTTTCATAGCCGGAGTACGTATGAACAACATACCAATTCTTTTCCATTTACGAGGACTTGTTCGTCCTTCCCTCCCTGTATTCAACAATTTATTATTTTTGACCAAATTAAAAAACCCGTTTCCGGGCTTTGCAAATGTTTCCTGTGTTATTCTCCATTATACCATGGAAACTCAGGGGTTATTCAAGAATTAAACGAATCAATTCAGAAATTCCCAGGTCAATCACCGCAAAAAACAGAGCGAAGAACGTAACCGTAGCAAGAACGGTAACAGTATAGTTTGTCAGCTCTTTGCGTTTAGGCCAGCTGACCTTTTTCATTTCCCGGCCAACTTCACGGAAAAAATTCACGATGCGCTGCATTTCGTAACCCCCAACTTTCAAGAGATGTACCCTTTAACAAGAAGCGAAAGCGGCTTCAAAATCAGACCAATCTTCCAGTCTGCATAAAACGCTCAGGCTTCTGCTATTAAAAGAGCAAACTTCTTATCTATATAATCACTTTGTTTCTTTATGGATCGTATGAGCGCTGCATGTGCTGCAGAACTTCTTCAGTTCCAGCCTTGCAGAATCATTTTTGCCCGCAGTGGAATAATTTCTGGAACCACATACAGAGCAAGCCAAAATTACCTTTTTAGTCATATTTCCACCTACTAAGTCACATTACGCCCTTAAAACTTTAACACGCACCCCAAAACATGTCAATAACTGCAAAAAAAGCAAGGTGTTGGGAAATTCTGTCTATAGGGAAAATTCACGCACTTCCAAATATCTTTCCAGCTTTCTTTTCACCCGCTGCAGGGCGTTGTCAATCGATTTAACATGGCGGTTCAGTTCTTCGGAAATTTCCTGATAGGACTGCCCATCCAAATAAAGGGCAAGCACCTTTCGTTCAAGGTCACTCAGAAGCTCTGACATTTTCACTTCAATGTGATCAAATTCTTCCTGGTTGATAATAAGCTCTTCAGGGTCCATAACCTTCGCCCCAGAGATTACATCCATAAGCGTCCTGTCCGATTCCTCATCATAAATGGGCTTGTCCAAAGACACATAAGAGTTCAGCGGAATATGCTTTTGGCGGGTCGCTGTCTTGATGGCGGTTATGATTTGCCTGGTGATGCACAGTTCGGCAAACGCTTTAAATGAAGACAGCTTATCCTCTTTAAAATCGCGGATCGCCTTGTATAAGCCGATCATTCCCTCTTGTACAATATCTTCTTTATCTGCGCCAATCAAAAAATAGGATCTTGCTTTTGCCCGGACAAAATTGCGGTACTTATGAATCAGATAATCAAGGGCCTCACTCTCGCCCTTATGCACGAGCTCAACTATTTCTTCGTCCTCAAGCTGGATAAAGTCTATAAGATTTTCGTCGATTGTCTTGAAGTCAGCACTCACTAGGATCCCCCGACCGTACAAGCATGGTTAGAAATATTATACAGCACGGATTTTTCAAGCGTCAACCGCTCATTGTCCTCCTCTGCGCCATTTTTCAAAAATTTCTGCCACTTCATCACTGAGAGGTATCTTGGATACAGGCTTTTTCTGCTGAATTTTTTTACTTTTTTCGATGCTGCTTTCAATCAAATTCATTTCATTGAGCAGCTCCCTTGCTGATTTTCTTAGAGCTCCCTGGCCAAATATGACCCATTGCTCTGTGAAATCGGAGGTTGCCACATGAATTTGGGTTTTAATATTACTGAGATCAATAGCCAATTTTTCAATGCGTTCATCGGCCGTCTCATTATTTCTTGTAAAAATAACTTCGACCTTTGAATCCTTAAACTTTTTTCCGTGCCCTTTACATAATGGGCATCAAACACGATAATCACTCTGTACCCGGAATATCCCTGGTACTCGGCCATTTTTTCAATCAGGCGGTCTCTTGCTGACGATAAATCCTTGTTTTTGAGCTCCCTGAGTTCTGGCCAAGCACCAATTATGTTGTATCCATCAACAAGAAGGATGTCCATTTCTATCCCTCAAGCGGGTGCCGTTTCCGATAAACCTCATACATGAGCAGCGCAGCAGCAACTGATGCGTTAAGGGAAGTAACGTGTCCAGCCATCGGCAGGTTAATAAGAAAATCACATTTATCGCGAATCAGGCGGCCCATCCCTTTACCTTCGCTTCCAATTACAAGACCTAAAGGCATCGTTCCATCCATCTGACGGAAGTCTTGTTTCCCTTTTGCATCGGTACCGGCAATCCAGACGCCTCTTTCTTTTAATTCATCAATTGTTCTGGCCATATTCGTAACCCGGACAACCGGGATATACTCGATCGCTCCTGTTGAGGCTTTGGCTACTGTTGCCGTGAGCCCGACCGCTCTTCTCTTCGGAATAATGATCCCGTGCGCCCCGACTGCATCTGCGGTTCTCATGATGGAGCCAAGATTATGGGGATCTTCTATCTCATCCAGCAGCAAGAAGAAAGCTGCTTCATTTTTCTTTTCTGCAGCAGCAAACAAATCATCGATTTCTGCATATTGATAAGCAGCAACCTGTGCGATAACACCCTGATGATTCCCCTCTGCCATCCCATCTATTTTTTCTTGGGAACGAACTGGACCAGTACCCCGGCGGACTTCGCCAAACCGATTACCTGCTGCATCTGCCCGCTTTGCGAACCTTCTGCAATGAATATCTTATTAATATCCCTCTCTGACTTTAATGCTTCAATAACGGGATTTTTCCCGATGATAAAATCCTGGCTCACTTTGCCGCTCCTCCTTTCCTTTTCTCAACTAAATGTATGGATTCCAGAATCAGCTCTTCCATCCGCTCCTGTCTTTTCGACAAAAACAGATAGCCGATAAGAGATTCAAAAGCTGTGCTGTATCTGTATGTTTGGACATCTGTATTTTTCGGCACCGATCCGGACTTTGCATTTCGCCCCCTCCGGACTACTGCCAGTTCTTCCTCCGTCAGCCGTTCAGAGTCAATTAATTCATGAATGATTATGGACTGGGCTTTTGCAGAAACATATCGGGTTGCCTCCTTATGGAGAAAATGGGGCCGAACCCGTCCATTCTGAAGGAGATGGTGGCGTATATAGGTTTCAAATACCGCATCCCCCATATACGCCAAGGCAAGACTATTCAATTGTTTTTCATCTATTTTGTTTTCATAGTGAAGCATTGCTTAGCCTCTTTTCCATCTGATTCCCTGCGGTGTATCTTCAAGGATAATATTCATCTCTTTCAGCTGATCGCGGATTTTGTCTGCCAGTTCGAAATTACGCTCTTTTCTGGCCTGCTGCCTCTGCTCAATCAGCTGTTCGATTTCCTCATCCAGAAGGTCAGCATTTGTTTCTTCAAGAGAAAGGCCCAATACGTCAAACAGCGTTTCGAATTCTTTCGTGAAAGCATCAATCACTTCAACAGCTGTGTTTTTCTCCATCAGATAATAATTCGCAAGCTTAGACAGTTCGAACAAAATAGATACGGCATTGGCTGTATTGAAATCATCATCCATATCTTGAATGAACTGTTCATGTAGAGAGGTTATTTTATCCAGCCACTCCTGATTATTATCAGTCAGGTTCACACTTGCTTCTTTGCGATGCTGCAAATTGTGATAAGACGTTTTAATGCGCTCGAGCCCTGTACGGGTATTTTCAAGAAGCTCATCACTGTAGTTAATCGGATGTCTGTAATGTACGGACAGCATGAAAAATCTTAGAACCTGCGGGTCATGCTTTTGGATAATGTCATGAACCAGGACGAAATTCCCCAGTGATTTAGACATTTTTTCGTTGTCGATATTAATATAGCCATTGTGCATCCAATAGCGGGCAAACGTTTTGCCTGTCAATGCTTCCGATTGGGCGATCTCATTTTCATGATGCGGGAAAGACAGATCCTGTCCGCCGGCATGAATATCAATTGTGTCCCCGAGGTATTTCCTTGCCATAGCCGAGCACTCAATATGCCACCCCGGCCTTCCCTGTCCCCAAGGGCTCTCCCACGCGATTTCCCCTTCCTTCGCTGCTTTCCAAAGAACAAAGTCGAGAGAATCCTGTTTCTTTTCGCCGACTGCAATGCGGGCACCGACCCGCAACTCATCAATGGACTGATGGGACAGTTTTCCGTACTCATCGAACTTACGGGTATGGTAATAAACATCCCCTTCTGATTCATACGCGAAGCCTTTATCAATCAATGTCTGGATAAACTCAATAATGATATCGATGCTTTCTGTCACTCTCGGGTGGACATCAGCCTTTCTGCAGCCCAGTGCAGAAACGTCTTCGAAGTAGGCATTAATGAATCGTTCCGCGATGCTTGGAACATCCGTTCCCAGTTCATTGGCTACGCGGATCAGCTTATCATCCACATCAGTAAAATTGGATACATACTGAACATCGAAGCCGCGGAATTCAAGATATCTGCGCACAGTATCAAATACAATTGGCGGGCGCGCATTCCCTATATGGATATAGTTATAAACGGTAGGACCGCACACATACATTTTCACTTTTCCCTCTTCTATGGGAATAAAATCTTCTTTTTGACGAGTAAGTGTATTATAGATTTGAATGGCCATGAATCTGGCTCCTTTCTTTCCTCAACGTTTCGACTTCGCCTTTTAATTCCTGCAGCTCCTTCTCCAATTCCTTAAACCGGTCTGCAATTGGATCGGGAAGATCACAATGATTTAAATCCTTGCTAATTTTTACTCCATCCCGGACTTTCACTCTTCCAGGAATGCCGACTACGGTTGAATTGGGCGGAACCTCATGAAGGACAACAGAGCCTGCCCCTATCTTAGAATTCTCTCCAATAGTAATGGAACCCAAAACCTTCGCACCAGTCGCGATCAGCGCGTTGTCCTTAATTGTAGGATGCCGCTTGCCTTTTTCCTTTCCGGTTCCCCCAAGTGTCACACCCTGGAAAACAGTTACATTATCACCGATTTCACAAGTTTCCCCGATGACAACCCCCATGCCATGGTCGATAAAAAAGCGTCTGCCGATCTTAGCTCCAGGGTGAATTTCAATTCCTGTGAAAAAGCGGCTGACCTGGGAAACAACTCTTGCAAGAAAATAAAACTTCCTTTTAAAAAGTGCGTGGGCTATGCGATGCGACCAGACAGCATGCAATCCTGAGTATGTTAATACTACTTCCAAATAACTTCTTGCTGCCGGATCCTGTTCAAATACCACTTCGATATCTTCCTTCATTCTTGCAAACATTGTTCATTTCCCCTCCCGACATAGATCTCGATCTCTTTTTTTATTTTTCTAAAGCTTTTCCCCTATAATATTTCTCCGCCCATAAAAGTAGGTTTTAAAATATAAAAAAGCGCCTCTGCCACAATCGGACAGAGACGCTTTATGCGCGGTTCCACTCTGTTTAGGCTTCAGAAGCCTCAACTTTAACTTGTTAACGGATAAGTTCCGCTCAAATCTACTAGGAAACATGGGCATCCGTTCAAATTGAGGCTCTGAGGCGCACTTCGGAAAAAGGAGAGGCTTAAACCACTTTCAGCCGGTGATGGTTCTCTCTAAAAAGCATCTTTTTTCTTACTTTTCCTCTTCAACACTTTTCGATATAGAATTTACTTAATACTATATTACATTTTCTCCAAGATGTTAACCAATAATGCTCATTAATCGAGTTTTTACTTTTTCTTTTCCTAAAAGCTCGATGGCCTGCGGCAGATCAGGCCCATGGGTTTGGCCAGTAGTAGCTGAACGGATTGGCATGAACAGTTTCTTGCCCTTGTGGCCTGTTGATTTTTGCACAGCCTTCATGGCCGCTTTAATTTCATCCGCTTTGAACTCTGACATATTATCAATTTCCTGCAGGAAAGCAGACAGCACTTCAGGAACCTGCTCTTCAGCCAGAACTTCCTTCGCTTCTTCATCAACTGTCATTTCTTCTGTAAAGAACAGTTCTGAAAGCTCAGCAATTTGAGCGCCATAGCTCATTTTTTCCTGATAAAGAGTGATCAGGCTTCTAACCCAATCTTCATTTTCCTGCTTCCAGTTTTCACTGATCTTACCTGCCTTTACCAGGTGAGGGGCTGAAATGGCCACCAGACGGTCTTGATCAAGCTTCTTCATGTACTGGTTATTCATCCACTCAAGCTTCTGCTTATCGAAAAGGGCAGGAGATTTTGATAATCTGCTTTCATCAAAAATATCAATGAATTCTTCTTTGGAGAAGATTTCTTCCTCGCCTGCAGGAGACCAGCCAAGCAGAGCAATAAAGTTAAAGAGCGCTTCCGGCAGATAGCCGAGCTCTTCATACTGCTCAATGAACTGGATAATTGTCTCGTCCCGCTTGCTCAGTTTTTTGCGGCTTTCATTGACAATCAGCGTCATATGGCCAAACGTCGGAATGTCCCAGCCTAATGCTTCGTATATCATCTGCTGCTTAGGCGTATTGGAGATATGGTCATCTCCGCGCAGGACATGAGAAATTTTCATAAGGTGGTCATCCACTGCTACGGCAAAGTTATAAGTAGGAGTGCCATCCTTTTTGACAATGACAAAATCGCCAAAGCCTTCAGATTCGAATGACACTTCGCCTTTTACCATGTCATTGAATGTCAATTCCCTGCCTTTTGGCACTAAGAAGCGGATGCTTGGCTTTCTGCCTTCTGCTTCCAGTGCAGCTCTTTCATCCTCTGTCAGATGACGGCATTTTCCTGAGTAAGCAGGAGTATCGCCTTTTGCAGATTGAGCTTCTCGCTCTGCTTCCAGTTCCTCTTCCGTACAATAGCATTTATAGGCATGCCCTTTGTCGAGCAATTCCATGTAGTATGTTTCATAGATATGATTTCTTTCAGATTGGCGGTATGGGCCAAATTCGCCTTCCTGGTCGATGCTCTCGTCCCAATCCATGCCAAGCCATTTTAAATAGTGAAGCTGGCTTTCTTCGCCGCCTTCAATATTCCTTTTCTTATCTGTATCCTCAATGCGGATGATGAATTTCCCGCCTTTGCTTCTTGCAAACAAATAGTTGAAAAGCGCCGTTCTTGCATTTCCGATATGCAAATGTCCAGTCGGACTCGGAGCATAGCGGACGCGGATTTCATTTGACATACTAATTGCCTCCTTAAAATCTTAACGATAAAGTGAAACTCAATCAGTGGTACAACTATGGGGATTTGTTGCTGATACAAACGATAGAACACTTATTTGCTCATTTAGCCAACTTTCCCGCTACTGATTGCTGGTTGAACCAATCGGGCCTATACGGGCAGTTTGACTCCCGCGTATCTCCCTTGGAATCCTTTGAGTCCAAAATCGGGAGTCTTACTGCCCATTAGACTGCAATAAGCTATATTTTAACACTCAGGTTTTTCTTCTGAAAGGTAATTTTACTGGCTCTCTTTCTTTTTCAGCAAAACAGCGGCCTGGGAGGCGATTCCCTCCCCCGTCCTGTAAATCCAAGCTTTTCTGTAGTTGTTGCTTTCACATTAATATTTTCTTTCCCAGTTTCCAGAAGCTCTGCAATCCGCTCCTGCATTTTCCCGATATGAGGTGCCATTTTCGGCTTCTGGGCAATGATGGTGCAGTCTGCATTAACCAGCTCATACCCTTTTTCTTTTACGATTCCCCACACATGCGCGAGCAGCTTCGCAGAATCGGCATCCTTGAATTCAGGATCAGTATCAGGAAAATGCCGACCAATGTCTCCTTCTCCAATTGCTCCAAGGCAGGCATCGGCCACTGTATGCAGCAGGACATCTGCATCTGAATGCCCCAGCAGCCCTTTCTCATATGGTATTTCAATACCCCCGATAATCAGCGGGCGTCCTTCTGCAAACTGATGAACATCAAAACCTTGTCCAATCCGAAACATTATACAATCTCCTTTATATATGACTTCTTTTCTTTATAATTGCTTCCGCAAAATAAATATCTTCTGGTGTAGTCAGCTTAATATTATCGTAACTTCCTTGAACAATCACCACTTCATTGCCTAAACGCTCCACAAGGCTGGCATCATCTGTTCCCAGGAAGCCGTCTTCCTCGGCCTTGCGGTGTGCCTCAAGCAGGGAAGAAACACGAAAGGCCTGTGGAGTTTGAACAGCCCACAGGCAGGAACGTTCAAGTGTTTCTGTAATTAAATTTCCGTCAGCTTTTTTAACTGTATCCTTCAGCGGTACTGCAAGAACAGCAGCTCCTTTTTCCCATGCTGCTTTCACCAGCGGCTGCAGTAAATCCCGGGTAATAAAAGGGCGGGCAGCGTCATGAACCAGCACCACTTGCTCACCCGAAACCGCCTTGGCCGCATTATAGACGCTATGCTGCCTTTCCTGCCCGCCTTCTGCCATAGCGGCCACTTTCGTAATCTGATGCTCTTTTAACAGAATGCGTATTTCTTCCTCATCCTGAGGATTGATTGCCAGATAAATGCCCGTGCATTCCGCGTCACTTTCAAAAACTCTTAACGTATGTATAAACACAGGGACATTCCCGATTTCCAGGAGAAGCTTATTCTTTCCGGCTCCCATTCTTTTCCCCTGCCCGGCCGCCGGGAGAATCACTTGATAATTCATATTATGGCTCCTATCTTTTAAAAAAGCAGGAAAAAGGCAGGGAAAGCAATCTCCCTGCACATTCTGTCCTACTTTCTATCATACATTATAAAGCTTTTTCCAGAAGCTTAGGTTTTGCAAAGATCATTCGTCCGGCTGATGTCTGCAGAACACTTGTGACAAGAACATCGATATGTTTGCCAATATAATTTCTGCCTTCTTCCACTACAATCATCGTGCCGTCGTCCAGATAAGCAATTCCCTGATTCTGTTCCTTGCCGTCCTTAATAACCTGTACCTTCATTTCTTCGCCTGGAAGCACAACCGGTTTGACGGCATTTGCCAGGTCATTAATATTGAGGACTGCCACTTTTTGCAGTTCACATACTTTGTTTAAGTTAAAGTCATTGGTCACAACGACGCCATTCGTCAGCTTAGCCAGCTTCACGAGCTTGCTGTCCACCTCTTGGATTTCTTCAAAATCGCCTTCATAGATTTCCACATTAATCGAAAGCTCTTTTTGGATCCGATTCAGTATATCCAGACCCCGTCTGCCACGGTTGCGCTTTAATACATCTGAAGAATCAGCAATGTGCTGAAGCTCTTCGAGTACAAACTGAGGAATGACAATCGTACCTTCCAGAAAGCCCGTCTGACAGATATCAGCAATGCGTCCATCGATAATAACGCTGGTATCAAGAATCTTGAGTGAGTTTTTGGGTGCAGCTTCAGGTTCGGGTTCTTCTTCACTGCTCTTCTTTTTCTTGCTTGAAATTAAACTTAAAAGCTCATCCCGCTTTTTAAAGCCCACCTGAAATCCTAGATAGCCGAACAGGAGCGTCAGAACAATCGGAGCAACGGTATTCAGAATCGGGACCTCAATCGCATTTAATGCATATCCGATTAAAAAGGCAATGACTAATCCAAAAACCAGGCCGACACTTCCAAAAATAATATCTGTTATAGGTACTTTTACCAGTGATTCTTCTGCCCATCTCACGAAATTGACGACATGATCAACCGCCCAAAAAGTTAAAAGATAAAAAATAATAGCACCTAAAATGGCGGACACATATGGATTATTTAAAAGAGGAATGTCATCTAAACTGATTAATTTTAATAAGTCAGGAATCAAAAATATACCCAGCGTTACCCCGATAATAAGGAAGCATGCCTGTACAATACGTTTTAACATTCCGTCACCTCCTTTTAATCATTATAAACAAATTCACAAAATTGAAACCCTGAATCCGGGGGATTTTCAATTTTTCCCTAATAATTATTTCACGATAGTAAAAAAGTCTTTATACTGCTTAAATTTTTACTTCTACACACTTTAAGGGTAGCACCATTGGCAATAAACTGTCAAATAATTAACTTATCATTTTAGCATAACTAATTACATAGTTCAATGGTCTCTTTATAGCTGACGGTCCGCAAAAACCTGCTCTTTTATGAGCTTAAGTCCTTCTTTAATTTTTCTGGCCCTTACCTCTCCGATTCCTTCTACCTCATCGAGCTCCTCTACTGTCGCCGTGATGATATTCGGAAATTCTTCAAACCGGTTAATCAGATTGTCGATAATAATCGGCGGAAGGCGGGGAACTTTATTCAGCATGCGGTAGCCGCGGGGGCATTTGAATTCTTCCGTATGAATATACCCATTGTAGCCAAGAAGCTTAAGAATGACAGAGTCTTCGAGCATTTCTCCTTTTGATAGCTCCTGAAGCTTAACAATTGCATCCCTTGAGTCGATGTCCCTGGATTGAGCATAGTCTTTTATAATCCATTCTGCTTCTCTTTCAAGCTCCATCAGCAGCTCATTCATCTGGAGCCGAATCAGCCTTCCTTCAGTACCCAGTTCACTTAAATAGGTGAGCAGTTCATTTTTAATGCGCAGAACCATTTCGATATTATGAAAAACATGCAGGATGTCACTGTATGTAACAAGCTCTTCAAATTCCAGGATGCTAAGGTTGCCGATGCTCTGTTCAAGAACGACCTTATACTTTTCAAGAGTCTGCACGGCTACATTCGCCTTAGTTAAAATGACGCCAATATCACGCAGGGCATAGCGTGAATGGCCTTTATAAAGGGTAATGACATTTCGTCTCTGGGAAATGGCAATCACTAATGCGCCTGTTTGCCTGGCAACCCGCTCAGCCGTCCGGTGCCGCATGCCCGTTTCGGTTGAAGGTACACCAGGATCGGGAGCCAGCTGAGCATTAGCAATGAGAATCTTGTTCCCTTCTTCATTTAAAATAATGGCTCCATCCATCTTGGCCAGTTCATACAAATAGCTTGGCGAAAATGGGCAATTGATTTGGAACCCGCCATCAACAAGGTTACTCAACTTTTCCTTTGAGCCCAATACAATCAGCCCGCCTGTATTAGCGCGAAGAACATTATCAATCCCTTCCCTGATAGGCGTACCCGGAGCCATGAACCGAAGGATTTCACTCATCGTTTTTTCGCCCATTTTTTTAGTCTCCATCTTTATCCCCCTAACGCAGCCTTAAGAGCTTCACCGACCGAACTTACTCCGATTAGTTCAATTCCTCCCGGTGCGCTCCAGCCGCCAAGATTGTTCGCCGGCAGGATAACCCGCTCAAAACCCAGCTTGGCTGCCTCCTGCACTCTTTGTTCTATTCTTGATACTCTCCTGACCTCTCCTGTGAGTCCTACTTCTCCGATGATGCAGTCTGTTGCCTTTGTTGGCTTATCCCGAAAGCTTGACGCAATACTCACAGCAATGGCCAGATCAATAGCCGGTTCATCAAGCTTCACTCCGCCAGCGACTTTTAAGTATGCATCCTGATTTTGCAGGAGCATCCCGACCCGTTTTTCCAAAACCGCCATCAGGAGCGGAACCCGGTTATGATCAATTCCTGTCGCCATTCGTCTTGGATTTCCAAAGCTTGTTGGAGAAATCAGCGCCTGAATTTCAACCAGGACTGGCCTCGTTCCTTCCATAGAAGCAACGACTGTTGAACCGGCAGCTCCCTGTGACCGCTCTTCCAGGAAAATTTCTGACGGGTTAGCCACTTCCTCAAGCCCAAATTCCTTCATTTCAAAAATGCCCATCTCGTTTGTTGAGCCAAATCTGTTTTTCACTGCCCGCAGGATCCGGTATGTATGATGGCGTTCACCCTCAAAGTACAAAACCGTATCAACCATATGCTCCAGAAGTCTTGGACCGGCAATGGACCCTTCCTTTGTAACATGCCCTACGATAAAAATGGCAATTCCCTTCGTTTTGCCGATGCGCATTAGCTCAGCGGTACATTCCCGGACCTGAGAAACGCTGCCAGGCGCTGATGTCACTTCAGGATGAAAGATCGTCTGAATGGAGTCTATAATGACAAAGTCAGGACTCACTGAATCAATTGTTCTGCTGATTTCATCAAGGCTGGTTTCCGAGTAAACAAGCAGACTGTCTGAAGAAACACCTAAGCGGTCAGCACGCAGCTTCGTCTGACGCATGGATTCTTCCCCTGATATATAAAGAACAGAATGCTTCCTGTTCGCCAGCTGTGATGACACTTGAAGAAGAAGCGTTGATTTCCCGATGCCCGGATCTCCCCCAATAAGAACAAGGGAACCTCTAACGATTCCTCCCCCAAGGACACGGTTTAATTCTATTAAATCGGTATGTATGCGTGGTTCGCTGACTGTTTCAATGGATGTAATCGGTGTAGCTTTCGCCGCTATGGCAGAGCCCTGTGAATGAGCAAAAGCGCCCCTTCTCGTTGAAGCAGGCTTCTCCACCTCTTCCACCATCGTATTCCACTGTCCGCATCCCGGACATTTCCCCATCCACTTCGGTGATTCATAGCCGCATTCCTGGCACATGAATTTCGTTTTTCTTTTAGCCATACTTCTTCCCCTCTCTGTACACATTCATCCAGCCGTATTAAAGGAAATCTTAATATTACCGGCCTTGCATGAAAGAACCAGTGATGACAGAAGTACGGTTTACTTCCTATTCCCTTTTCCAACGGGTCTTAAAATGTTTTTGTCCTGATATCTCTTTCTCTCTTAAAATTAACATAAAACGGCAGAATAAACCTCTTTTAAGGCTGTAATGAAAAAATGGGCTGATAGAGTACAAAAAGGTACACGTATAACAGGGACGTGTACCTTTTTGCTGTGTAAAATCTATTGATGCTTTATTAGGGGTTCGTTAACCTTATTTCTGAAGATTTGCTGTTCCGCTTGGTTCAGCCGTTTTCACAACAAATTCTCCATCCTTTACATCGATTACCACGGATTGCCCGGTTAGGACTGTGCCCTTTAACAGCTCTTCGGATAAGCGGTCTTCAATATGCTTTTGAATAGCCCGGCGAAGCGGACGTGCACCGTACTCAGGATCATAACCCTCAACCGAGATTTTTTCTTTGGCTGCATCCGTCAATTCCAGTGTAATATCCTGTTCCTTCAATCGTTTCGTTAAAGTGTCAGACATCAGCGAAACAATTTCCTGAAGATGCTTTTTCTCCAATGCATGGAAAACGATGATTTCATCGATACGATTCAGGAATTCCGGTCGGAAGGACTTTTTCATCTCCTCCATTACTTTTCCTTTCATATCTTTGTAATCCTGTTCCCCATCCTGGATGTTAAAACCAACGTATTTGTTCCGCTTAAGTGCTTCAGCACCTACATTGGATGTCATAATCAGAACGGTATTGCGGAAATCAACGGTTCTGCCCTTAGAGTCTGTTAATCTTCCGTCTTCCAATACCTGTAAAAGGATGTTGAATACATCAGGATGCGCCTTTTCAATTTCATCCAGCAGCACAACAGAATATGGCTTTCTGCGGACTTTTTCGGTTAACTGCCCGCCTTCTTCATATCCTACATAGCCCGGAGGTGAACCTACCAGACGGGATGTGGAGTGTTTCTCCATGTATTCTGACATATCGATGCGGATCATCGCATCCTCGTCACCGAACATCGCTTCTGCTAATGCACGGGCTAGCTCCGTTTTACCTACACCAGTCGGCCCAAGGAATACAAAAGAGCCAATCGGGCGCTTCGGATCTTTAAGGCCTGCACGGGCACGGCGGACAGCCTTCGAAATGGCCTTAACCGCTTCTTCCTGTCCGATTACACGGGAATGAAGAATTTCTTCCAGGTTCAGAAGCTTTTCTGTTTCTGTTTGGGCCAGCTTCGATACAGGGATTCCAGTCCAGCTGGCCACAACATTGGCGATGTCCTCAACCGTCACTTCACTGTTCTCTTTGCCCTGCTTTTCTTTCCATGTTTTCTTCGTTTCTTCAAGCTGTTCGCGCAGGCGCTGCTCTGTATCTCTTAAGGAAGCCGCCTTTTCAAATTCCTGGCTTTGAACGGCAGCATCTTTCTCTTTCCTTACATCCTCGAGTTTAACCTCCAGCTCTTTCAGGTTTGGAGGGGTAGTATAAGAGCGAAGTCTTACCTTCGAACCCGCTTCGTCAATTAAATCAATCGCTTTATCTGGAAGGAAGCGGTCTGAGATGTAGCGGTCTGATAGTTTTACAGCCGCTTGAATGGCTGCATCCGTAATCGTCACGCGATGGTGTGCCTCATAACGGTCACGAAGACCTTCAAGAATCTGTACTGATTCTTCCGCAGTAGGCTCATCAACCGTAATAGGCTGGAATCTTCTTTCAAGTGCCGCATCCTTTTCAATGTATTTTCTGTATTCATCAAGAGTTGTTGCACCTATGCACTGAAGTTCACCGCGTGCCAGAGAAGGCTTTAAGATGTTGGAAGCATCTATAGCCCCTTCTGCTCCGCCTGCACCTATTAATGTATGAAGCTCGTCAATGAATAAAATAATGTTTCCGGCCTGCCTGATTTCATCCATTACCTTCTTCAGGCGGTCTTCAAATTCACCGCGATACTTCGTTCCAGCTACAACTGTACCCATATCAAGCGTCATAACCCTTTTATCACGAAGAGTCTCCGGCACTTCGTTATTAATGATCTGCTGTGCCAGGCCTTCTGCAATGGCTGTTTTACCTACACCAGGCTCACCGATCAAAACCGGGTTGTTTTTCGTCCTGCGGCTTAATACTTCGATTACGCGCTGAATTTCTTTGCTTCGCCCAATAACCGGATCCAGGCTTCCTTCTCTGGCAATAGCAGTCAAGTCACGTGCCAATCCATCCAGTGTCGGTGTGTTCGCATTGGCTGCGGACCCTCCCTGATGGCTGCCGGACTCATTGCTGCCTAATAGCTGAAGCACTTGCTGACGCGCTTTATTGAGGCTGACTCCTAGGTTATTCAACACTCTCGCTGCCACGCCTTCGCCCTCGCGGATCAGGCCAAGCAGGATATGCTCTGTTCCTACATAAGAATGGCCAAGCTTTCTTGCTTCGTCCATGGAAAGTTCAATAACTTTCTTGGCACGCGGTGTATAGTGAATGGTCTGGGAAGCATCCTGCCCCCTGCCGATTAAATTCTCAACCTCTTTTTGGATCTTATCAGAGCCGAGGCCTAAAGCATACAAAGCTTTTGCAGCAATGCCTTCACCTTCGCGTACAAGCCCCAGCAGAATATGCTCTGTTCCGATGTTGTTATGTCCTAAACGGATTGCTTCCTCCTGTGCTAAAGCCAATACTTTTTGAGCTCTTTCCGTAAATCGTCCGAACATCATATTTTCATCCTCCCAACTCTTGATCTTCCATTTTTAATCTTTCCCTGATTAATGAAGCCCTGCGGATATCGCGTTCATGCGGTCTCAGCGGCCCGCCTGCATATTGCTGCAGGAATCCGGGCTGTGTCAGGATCATCAGCTCATTCAATATATTTTTTGATATGTTTTTAATGTACTTCATATCAATCCCCAGGCGAACATCAGACAAGCATTGTGCTGCTTCCTTTGATTCAATGATCCGGCTATTTGATAAAATGCCATAAGAGCGGAAGACTCTGTCTTCTAATTGTATGTTAGAAGTCTTTGCTAATGCTTCCCTTGCCGATCTTTCCTGAGAAATCAGCTGGCTGACAACGCTTTTCAGATCCTCTGCGATATCCTCTTCTGATTTTCCGAGAGTGATCTGATTTGAAACTTGAAAGATGTTACCTAAAGCTTCGCTGCCCTCCCCGTAAATTCCTCTAACAACTAAACCAAGCTGGTTAATTGCCGGAATAATCCGGTTCATTTGCTGTGTGAGAACGAGGCCCGGCAAATGCATCATAACCGATGCCCTGAGCCCTGTACCTACATTTGTGGGACAGCTTGTTAAAAAGCCAATATTTTCATCAAATGCATAATCGGCTTCTTCCTCCAGCCAATCATCAATTTCATTCGCCATACTTAAGGCTTCAGAAAGCTGAAACCCCGGAAACAGGCATTGAATCCTTATATGGTCTTCTTCATTAATCATGATGCTGACTTCTTCATTTTCAGAAAGAAGGCAGGCACCATAAGTTGAATTCTCAGCAAGATGGGGACTGATCAGATGCTTTTCCATCAGCACTCTTTTTTGAAGAGGCTGAAGGCGATCCATTAATAAAAGCTCCATTTCCCCAAGTTTCGAAAAAGAAGAATGCTCCACCCTCGCCTTTATTTTTTCAATGACTGCTTCTGCTTCTTCATTTGAAAATAAAGTGGGGAATTTATATTGCTTTATATTGCGGGCAAGCCTGATTCGTGAACTTAATACAATATCGGAATCAGGACCTTCCGCACTCATCCAGGAGCTAATAGCTTGATTCATGAAACGTTCCAGCGACAAGCTTACTCCCCTCCCTTTTGATCGGCATTGAGCTGCTTTTCCAATTTCCTTATTTCGTCCCTCAATTCTGCCGCTCTTTCAAACTCTTCTTTGGCAATCATTTCTTTTAAATTGTTTTTTAAATCATCAATATTCCTTCGCAAGTGAATGGTTCCCCCGATTCGCGCAGGAATTTTTCCGCTGTGTGAGAAATTCCCGCTGTGTAGCCTTCTAAGAATTGGGTTCAATTGATCTTTAAAGGTCTCATAGCAGTTGGCGCATCCAAAGCGGCCTACTTTAATAAACTGCTGAAAGGTGAGGGAACATTGCTCACACTGCAGGACTTTCTCCTGCTGAAAAGCATCCTGGCCCGATTCCTGAAAGGCAGGCTGAATATTCAGAAGACCAGCAAGCAAGTTGTTTATTGAAAAACCAGACCCGCTGCCCAGCATAAACATTTCACCTTTTTCCTGTGCGCATTTCTCGCAAAGATGAAACTCTGCTTTCTCGCCATTTACAACCTTTGTAAAGTGCAGCGTGGCCGGCCTTTGGTTACATTCCTGACAAATCATGACGTCACCTCTCCAGCTCACTACTATTTATATTTCAAAGTGGTTAACATTGCCTTAAGCATTCTTGCCCTCAGCTCATCCCTGAATGGAAGATCAATATACAGAACAGAGCGGTCTATAACACTAAGCATTATTTTAGCTTCCCTATGTGTTATAATCTCTTCTTCTACCAGACGGTAAATGACATTCTCTGCACTGCTCTGGGCAATCCTGCTTTGAACCAATGAAATTAACTGGTCAATTAAATCAGCATGGTCATAGGACTGGACTTTCATAATCCGGATGAAGCCCCCGCCTCCCCGCTTACTTTCTACTGCATAGCCTTTCTCAATCGTGAAACGGGTGTTGATCACATAATTGATCTGAGAAGGAACACACTGGAACTTATCAGCAATTTCACTTCTTTTAATTTCCACGATTTCCCTTTCGCTCTTCTCTAAAACCTGTTTTAGATAATTTTCAATTATGTCGGATATATTCCTCACCAGGCCTCCCCCTATCTGACTTTGACTATATTTGACATTAATTATACATGATTTATGTAATTTCTTGCAATTGGCGGGTATTAATAATTTTCCCCCATTTTTTGACTTCCCAAACCTGAAAATGGAAGTTAATGTCGATAACAATATATTTTTGATTGGGCGGGTTTGTGCTTGGATGGGAGAAGTTTTTTTGGAGGCTGGGAAGTGTTTTGCGCTTGATTGCCAGATGGACAGATGATATGGTTAGCTGTCCTGGCTTGATGTTCGGTCGGAATAGAGAGATGGAATCCTGCAGAATGGCTGAATGAACCTGCTGAATGCCCTGATTCTGGATTCTATGAAGCTGCGATGCAGTTAGCGATACTTTTATCTAGCATGAATTGAGCTTTATGAAGTAAACTCACATTTAGCCCAATTTCCCACTAAAAAGCAGAGTCCAAATAAGAAATTTGTATTCAATAAATCTCCAGACATACAAAAAAGAGCACCCATCAGGTGCTCTTTCATATGCCCGGCAGCGTCCTACTCTCACAGGGGGACAGCCCCCAACTACCATCGGCGCTGAGAAGCTTAACTTCCGTGTTCGGTATGGGAACGGGTGTGACCTTCTCGCTATCGCCACCGGACTATTTGGTTGAAGAAACTTCGTTCCCTCAAAACTAGATAATGTATGAAGAAGTATTTGCCGAGTATTCACCAATGACTTGTCTAGCTTCGGCTCCTAACTTCTCGGCCGTTTCGATCCGTCCCTCCAAATCCCAAAACCAGGATTTGAATGGCCGGCTCTCCAACGTCTCTCGAAGTTGAACAGTCGCCTCCGCTTTTCGTTTTGGTTAAGTCCTCGATCGATTAGTATCAGTCAGCTCCACATGTCGCCACGCTTCCACCTCTGACCTATCAACCTGATCATCTTTCAGGGATCTTACTAGCTTGACGCTATGGGAAATCTCATCTCGAGGGGGCTTCATGCTTAGATGCTTTCAGCACTTATCCCTTCCGCACATAGCTACCCAGCGATGCCTTTGGCAAGACAACTGGTACACCAGCGGTGCGTCCATCCCGGTCCTCTCGTACTAAGGACAGCTCCTCTCAAATTTCCTGCGCCCACGACGGATAGGGACCGAACTGTCTCACGACGTTCTGAACCCAGCTCGCGTACCGCTTTAATGGGCGAACAGCCCAACCCTTGGGACCGACTACAGCCCCAGGATGCGATGAGCCGACATCGAGGTGCCAAACCTCCCCGTCGATGTGGACTCTTGGGGGAGATAAGCCTGTTATCCCCGGGGTAGCTTTTATCCGTTGAGCGATGGCCCTTCCATGCGGAACCACCGGATCACTAAGCCCGACTTTCGTCCCTGCTCGACTTGTAGGTCTCGCAGTCAAGCTCCCTTGTGCCTTTACACTCTGCGAATGATTTCCAACCATTCTGAGGGAACCTTTGGGCGCCTCCGTTACTTTTTAGGAGGCGACCGCCCCAGTCAAACTGCCCACCTGACACTGTCTCCCGCCCCGATAAGGGGCGCGGGTTAGAATTTCAATACAGCCAGGGTAGTATCCCACCGACGCCTCCACCGAAGCTGGCGCTCCGGCTTCTCAGGCTCCTACCTATCCTGTACAAGCTGTACCAAAATTCAATATCAGGCTACAGTAAAGCTCCACGGGGTCTTTCCGTCCTGTCGCGGGTAACCTGCATCTTCACAGGTACTATAATTTCACCGAGTCTCTCGTTGAGACAGTGCCCAGATCGTTACGCCTTTCGTGCGGGTCGGAACTTACCCGACAAGGAATTTCGCTACCTTAGGACCGTTATAGTTACGGCCGCCGTTTACTGGGGCTTCGATTCAAAGCTTCGCTTGCGCTAACCTCTCCTCTTAACCTTCCAGCACCGGGCAGGCGTCAGCCCCTATACTTCGCCTTGCGGCTTCGCAGAGACCTGTGTTTTTGCTAAACAGTCGCCTGGGCCTATTCACTGCGGCTCATCAGGGCTATTCACCCTAATGAGCACCCCTTCTCCCGAAGTTACGGGGTCATTTTGCCGAGTTCCTTAACGAGAGTTCTCTCGCTCACCTTAGGATTCTCTCCTCGCCTACCTGTGTCGGTTTGCGGTACGGGCACCTTTTCCCTCGCTAGAGGCTTTTCTTGGCAGTGTGGAATCAGGAACTTCGGTACTAAATTTCCCTCGCCGTCACAGCTCAGCCTATGTGGTAACGGGATTTGCCTCGTTACCGGCCTAACTGCTTGGACACGCTAATCCAGCAGCGTGCTTACCCTATCCTCCTGCGTCCCCCCATTGCTCAAACGGTAAAGAGGTGGTACAGGAATATCAACCTGTTGTCCATCGCCTACGCTTTTCAGCCTCGGCTTAGGTCCCGACTAACCCTGAGCGGACGAGCCTTCCTCAGGAAACCTTAGGCATTCGGTGGATGGGATTCTCACCCATCTTTCGCTACTCATACCGGCATTCTCACTTCTAAGCGCTCCACCAGTCCTTGCGGTCTGGCTTCAACGCCCTTAGAACGCTCTCCTACCACTGACATCGGAAGATGTCAATCCACAGCTTCGGTGACACGTTTAGCCCCGGTACATTTTCGGCGCGGAGTCACTCGACCAGTGAGCTATTACGCACTCTTTAAATGGTGGCTGCTTCTAAGCCAACATCCTGGTTGTCTAAGCAACTCCACATCCTTTTCCACTTAACGTATACTTTGGGACCTTAGCTGGTGGTCTGGGCTGTTTCCCTCTTGACTACGGATCTTATCACTCGCAGTCTGACTCCCATGGATAAGTCTTTGGCATTCGGAGTTTGTCTGAATTCGGTAACCCGATGGGGGCCCCTAGTCCAAACAGTGCTCTACCTCCAAGACTCTTACTACATGAGGCTAGCCCTAAAGCTATTTCGGAGAGAACCAGCTATCTCCAAGTTCGATTGGAATTTCTCCGCTACCCACACCTCATCCCCGCACTTTTCAACGTGCGTGGGTTCGGGCCTCCATCCAGTGTTACCTGGACTTCACCCTGGACATGGGTAGATCACCTGGTTTCGGGTCTACGACCACATACTCATTCGCCCTATTCAGACTCGCTTTCGCTGCGGCTCCGTCTCATCAACTTAACCTCGCATGTAATCGTAACTCGCCGGTTCATTCTACAAAAGGCACGCTATCACCCATTAACGGGCTCTAACTACTTGTAGGCACACGGTTTCAGGATCTCTTTCACTCCCCTTCCGGGGTGCTTTTCACCTTTCCCTCACGGTACTGGTTCACTATCGGTCACTAGGGAGTATTTAGCCTTGGGAGATGGTCCTCCCTGCTTCCGACGGGATTTCTCGTGTCCCGCCGTACTCAGGATCCACTCTGGAGGGAACGAAGTTTCAACTACAGGGCTTTTACCTTCTCTGGCCGGCCTTTCCAGACCTGTTCATTTACCTCGTTCCTTTGTAACTCCGTGTAGAGTGTCCTACAACCCCAAGAGGCAAGCCTCTTGGTTTGGGCTAATCCCGTTTCGCTCGCCGCTACTCAGGGAATCGCGTTTGCTTTCTCTTCCTCCGGGTACTTAGATGTTTCAGTTCCCCGGGTCTGCCTTCTATACCCTATGTATTCAGGTAAAGATCCTATCCCATTACGGATAGGGGTTTCCCCATTCGGAAATCTCCGGATCAAAGCTTACTTACAGCTCCCCGAAGCATATCGGTGTTAGTACCGTCCTTCATCGGCTCCTAGTGCCAAGGCATTCACCGTGCGCCCTTTCTAACTTAACCTACTTCGGCCAATGATAAGCGGCGAATCTCTGCGTCAGCTCCGTCACTGTGCTCCTCACGTACTCTCGTACGCTCCGGTGCTCGTTCGGTCGCTTCCTTGATCTTCTTGCTTCTCATTGCCCTCATGGTTTGTGCTCTTACTTCGTTTTAAAACAAAAATAAGAGAAAAAACTAAGATGGCGATTACTCGGTTATTGCTTCTTCATTAACATTATCTAGTTTTCAAAGAACGAATCTTTCATTGAGAGATTGAACTCTCAAAACTGAACGAACAAAACACGTCACGTTTCATGTAAATATCCTTAGAAAGGAGGTGATCCAGCCGCACCTTCCGATACGGCTACCTTGTTACGACTTCACCCCAATCATCTGTCCCACCTTAGGCGGCTGGCTCCAAAAGGTTACCCCACCGACTTCGGGTGTTACAAACTCTCGTGGTGTGACGGGCGGTGTGTACAAGGCCCGGGAACGTATTCACCGCGGCATGCTGATCCGCGATTACTAGCGATTCCGGCTTCATGCAGGCGAGTTGCAGCCTGCAATCCGAACTGAGAATGGTTTTATGGGATTCGCTTAACCTCGCGGTCTCGCAGCCCTTTGTACCATCCATTGTAGCACGTGTGTAGCCCAGGTCATAAGGGGCATGATGATTTGACGTCATCCCCACCTTCCTCCGGTTTGTCACCGGCAGTCACCTTAGAGTGCCCAACTGAATGCTGGCAACTAAGATCAAGGGTTGCGCTCGTTGCGGGACTTAACCCAACATCTCACGACACGAGCTGACGACAACCATGCACCACCTGTCATCCTGTCCCCCGAAGGGGAACGCCCTATCTCTAGGGTTGTCAGGAGATGTCAAGACCTGGTAAGGTTCTTCGCGTTGCTTCGAATTAAACCACATGCTCCACCGCTTGTGCGGGCCCCCGTCAATTCCTTTGAGTTTCAGCCTTGCGGCCGTACTCCCCAGGCGGAGTGCTTAATGCGTTTGCTGCAGCACTAAAGGGCGGAAACCCTCTAACACTTAGCACTCATCGTTTACGGCGTGGACTACCAGGGTATCTAATCCTGTTTGCTCCCCACGCTTTCGCGCCTCAGCGTCAGTTACAGACCAAAGAGTCGCCTTCGCCACTGGTGTTCCTCCACATCTCTACGCATTTCACCGCTACACGTGGAATTCCACTCTTCTCTTCTGCACTCAAGTTCCCCAGTTTCCAATGACCCTCCCCGGTTGAGCCGGGGGCTTTCACATCAGACTTAAGGAACCGCCTGCGCGCGCTTTACGCCCAATAATTCCGGACAACGCTTGCCACCTACGTATTACCGCGGCTGCTGGCACGTAGTTAGCCGTGGCTTTCTGGTTAGGTACCGTCAAGGTACCGGCAGTTACTCCGGTACTTGTTCTTCCCTAACAACAGAGTTTTACGATCCGAAAACCTTCATCACTCACGCGGCGTTGCTCCGTCAGACTTTCGTCCATTGCGGAAGATTCCCTACTGCTGCCTCCCGTAGGAGTCTGGGCCGTGTCTCAGTCCCAGTGTGGCCGATCACCCTCTCAGGTCGGCTACGCATCGTTGCCTTGGTGAGCCGTTACCTCACCAACTAGCTAATGCGCCGCGGGCCCATCTGTAAGTGATAGCCGAAACCATCTTTCAGCTTTCCCTCATGTGAGGGAAAGAATTATCCGGTATTAGCCCCGGTTTCCCGGAGTTATCCCAGTCTTACAGGCAGGTTGCCCACGTGTTACTCACCCGTCCGCCGCTGACTTCAGGGAGCAAGCTCCCATCTGTCCGCTCGACTTGCATGTATTAGGCACGCCGCCAGCGTTCGTCCTGAGCCAGGATCAAACTCTCCATATAAGAGTTGATTAAGCTCATAAGTTGTCTTTTCAAAAAAGACTAAAGAATTAACGTTGACGTTTTTGTTCGTTCAGTTTTCAAAGATCAATCCGCCGCTTGAGGCGACTTTATTATCTTATCAGGTTTAAACACCTGAGTCAATAACTTTTTTGAAAGTTTTTTTGGTGGAGCCTAGCGGGATCGAACCGCTGACCTCCTGCGTGCAAAGCAGGCGCTCTCCCAGCTGAGCTAAGGCCCCAATATTAATGGTCGGGAAGACAGGATTCGAACCTGCGACCCCTTGGTCCCAAACCAAGTGCTCTACCAAGCTGAGCTACTCCCCGTAATATGGCGCGCCCGAGAGGAGTCGAACCCCTAACCTTTTGATCCGTAGTCAAACGCTCTATCCAATTGAGCTACGGGCGCAATATAAAATTAAAATGGTGCCGAGGACCGGAATCGAACCGGTACGGTAGTCACCTACCGCAGGATTTTAAGTCCTGTGCGTCTGCCAGTTCCGCCACCCCGGCATAAAAATGGAGCGGAAGACGGGATTCGAACCCGCGACCCCCACCTTGGCAAGGTGATGTTCTACCACTGAACTACTTCCGCTTAAAGAATGGTGCGGGTGAAGGGAGTCGAACCCCCACGCCTTGCGGCGCCAGATCCTAAGTCTGGTGCGTCTGCCAATTCCGCCACACCCGCAATATGAAATTAAAATGGTGAGCCATGAAGGACTCGAACCTTCGACCCTCTGATTAAAAGTCAGATGCTCTACCGACTGAGCTAATGGCTCATAATTTTATGAGAATTCCTAAAGCCTGTTATGTGCAGTCAGATGTTCCAAAGCTAAACGCTTTGTCACAGATTGCTATTCAGATGAAGAAATTCACTGATGCTGCAATCTGCTCTACCGACTGAGCTAATGGCTCGTTGAAATGGTGCCGGCGAGAGGACTTGA
This sequence comes from Cytobacillus pseudoceanisediminis, assembly GCF_023516215.1. Lineage (NCBI taxonomy): Bacteria > Bacillati > Bacillota > Bacilli > Caryophanales > Bacillaceae > Cytobacillus > Cytobacillus pseudoceanisediminis. Next base: position 4,050,216 of record NZ_CP097349.1, read on the forward strand.
ACCCCCAACCTACTGATTACAAGTCAGTTGCTCTACCAATTGAGCTACACCGGCAAGTTGTATGGTGGAGGATGACGGGATCGAACCGCCGACCCTCTGCTTGTAAGGCAGATGCTCTCCCAGCTGAGCTAATCCTCCATAATATACGCCCGGCAGCGTCCTACTCTCACAGGGGGACAGCCCCCAACTACCATCGGCGCTGAGAAGCTTAACTTCCGTGTTCGGTATGGGAACGGGTGTGACCTTCTCGCTATCGCCACCGGACTATTTGGTTGAAGAAACTTCGTTCCCTCAAAACTAGATAATGCATGAAGAAGCATTTGCCGAGTATTCACCAATGACTTGTCTAGCTTCGGCTCCTAACTTCTCGGCCGTTTCGATCCGTCCCTCCAAATCCCAAAACCAGGATTTGAATGGCCGGCTCTCCAACGTCTCTCGAAGTTGAACAGTCGCCTCCGCTTTTCGTTTTGGTTAAGTCCTCGATCGATTAGTATCAGTCAGCTCCACATGTCGCCACGCTTCCACCTCTGACCTATCAACCTGATCATCTTTCAGGGATCTTACTAGCTTGACGCTATGGGAAATCTCATCTCGAGGGGGCTTCATGCTTAGATGCTTTCAGCACTTATCCCTTCCGCACATAGCTACCCAGCGATGCCTTTGGCAAGACAACTGGTACACCAGCGGTGCGTCCATCCCGGTCCTCTCGTACTAAGGACAGCTCCTCTCAAATTTCCTGCGCCCACGACGGATAGGGACCGAACTGTCTCACGACGTTCTGAACCCAGCTCGCGTACCGCTTTAATGGGCGAACAGCCCAACCCTTGGGACCGACTACAGCCCCAGGATGCGATGAGCCGACATCGAGGTGCCAAACCTCCCCGTCGATGTGGACTCTTGGGGGAGATAAGCCTGTTATCCCCGGGGTAGCTTTTATCCGTTGAGCGATGGCCCTTCCATGCGGAACCACCGGATCACTAAGCCCGACTTTCGTCCCTGCTCGACTTGTAGGTCTCGCAGTCAAGCTCCCTTGTGCCTTTACACTCTGCGAATGATTTCCAACCATTCTGAGGGAACCTTTGGGCGCCTCCGTTACTTTTTAGGAGGCGACCGCCCCAGTCAAACTGCCCACCTGACACTGTCTCCCGCCCCGATAAGGGGCGCGGGTTAGAATTTCAATACAGCCAGGGTAGTATCCCACCGACGCCTCCACCGAAGCTGGCGCTCCGGCTTCTCAGGCTCCTACCTATCCTGTACAAGCTGTACCAAAATTCAATATCAGGCTACAGTAAAGCTCCACGGGGTCTTTCCGTCCTGTCGCGGGTAACCTGCATCTTCACAGGTACTATAATTTCACCGAGTCTCTCGTTGAGACAGTGCCCAGATCGTTACGCCTTTCGTGCGGGTCGGAACTTACCCGACAAGGAATTTCGCTACCTTAGGACCGTTATAGTTACGGCCGCCGTTTACTGGGGCTTCGATTCAAAGCTTCGCTTGCGCTAACCTCTCCTCTTAACCTTCCAGCACCGGGCAGGCGTCAGCCCCTATACTTCGCCTTGCGGCTTCGCAGAGACCTGTGTTTTTGCTAAACAGTCGCCTGGGCCTATTCACTGCGGCTCATCAGGGCTATTCACCCTAATGAGCACCCCTTCTCCCGAAGTTACGGGGTCATTTTGCCGAGTTCCTTAACGAGAGTTCTCTCGCTCACCTTAGGATTCTCTCCTCGCCTACCTGTGTCGGTTTGCGGTACGGGCACCTTTTCCCTCGCTAGAGGCTTTTCTTGGCAGTGTGGAATCAGGAACTTCGGTACTAAATTTCCCTCGCCGTCACAGCTCAGCCTATGTGGTAACGGGATTTGCCTCGTTACCGGCCTAACTGCTTGGACACGCTAATCCAGCAGCGTGCTTACCCTATCCTCCTGCGTCCCCCCATTGCTCAAACGGTAAAGAGGTGGTACAGGAATATCAACCTGTTGTCCATCGCCTACGCTTTTCAGCCTCGGCTTAGGTCCCGACTAACCCTGAGCGGACGAGCCTTCCTCAGGAAACCTTAGGCATTCGGTGGATGGGATTCTCACCCATCTTTCGCTACTCATACCGGCATTCTCACTTCTAAGCGCTCCACCAGTCCTTGCGGTCTGGCTTCAACGCCCTTAGAACGCTCTCCTACCACTGACATCGGAAGATGTCAATCCACAGCTTCGGTGACACGTTTAGCCCCGGTACATTTTCGGCGCGGAGTCACTCGACCAGTGAGCTATTACGCACTCTTTAAATGGTGGCTGCTTCTAAGCCAACATCCTGGTTGTCTAAGCAACTCCACATCCTTTTCCACTTAACGTATACTTTGGGACCTTAGCTGGTGGTCTGGGCTGTTTCCCTCTTGACTACGGATCTTATCACTCGCAGTCTGACTCCCATGGATAAGTCTTTGGCATTCGGAGTTTGTCTGAATTCGGTAACCCGATGGGGGCCCCTAGTCCAAACAGTGCTCTACCTCCAAGACTCTTACTACATGAGGCTAGCCCTAAAGCTATTTCGGAGAGAACCAGCTATCTCCAAGTTCGATTGGAATTTCTCCGCTACCCACACCTCATCCCCGCACTTTTCAACGTGCGTGGGTTCGGGCCTCCATCCAGTGTTACCTGGACTTCACCCTGGACATGGGTAGATCACCTGGTTTCGGGTCTACGACCACATACTCATTCGCCCTATTCAGACTCGCTTTCGCTGCGGCTCCGTCTCATCAACTTAACCTCGCATGTAATCGTAACTCGCCGGTTCATTCTACAAAAGGCACGCTATCACCCATTAACGGGCTCTAACTACTTGTAGGCACACGGTTTCAGGATCTCTTTCACTCCCCTTCCGGGGTGCTTTTCACCTTTCCCTCACGGTACTGGTTCACTATCGGTCACTAGGGAGTATTTAGCCTTGGGAGATGGTCCTCCCTGCTTCCGACGGGATTTCTCGTGTCCCGCCGTACTCAGGATCCACTCTGGAGGGAACGAAGTTTCAACTACAGGGCTTTTACCTTCTCTGGCCGGCCTTTCCAGACCTGTTCATTTACCTCGTTCCTTTGTAACTCCGTGTAGAGTGTCCTACAACCCCAAGAGGCAAGCCTCTTGGTTTGGGCTAATCCCGTTTCGCTCGCCGCTACTCAGGGAATCGCGTTTGCTTTCTCTTCCTCCGGGTACTTAGATGTTTCAGTTCCCCGGGTCTGCCTTCTATACCCTATGTATTCAGGTAAAGATCCTATCCCATTACGGATAGGGGGTTTCCCCATTCGGAAATCTCCGGATCAAAGCTTACTTACAGCTCCCCGAAGCATATCGGTGTTAGTACCGTCCTTCATCGGCTCCTAGTGCCAAGGCATTCACCGTGCGCCCTTTCTAACTTAACCTACTTCGGCCAATGATAAGCGGCGAATCTCTGCGTCAGCTCCGTCACTGTGCTCCTCACGTACTCTCGTACGCTCCGGTGCTCGTTCGGTCGCTTCCTTGATCTTCTTGCTTCTCATTGCCCTCATGGTTTGTGCTCTTACTTCGTTTTAAAACAAAAATAAGAGAAAAAACTAAGATGGCGATTACTCGGTTATTGCTTCTTCATTAACATTATCTAGTTTTCAAAGAACGAATCTTTCATTGAGAGATTGAACTCTCAAAACCGAACGAACAAAACACGTCACGTTTCATGTAAATATCCTTAGAAAGGAGGTGATCCAGCCGCACCTTCCGATACGGCTACCTTGTTACGACTTCACCCCAATCATCTGTCCCACCTTAGGCGGCTGGCTCCAAAAGGTTACCCCACCGACTTCGGGTGTTACAAACTCTCGTGGTGTGACGGGCGGTGTGTACAAGGCCCGGGAACGTATTCACCGCGGCATGCTGATCCGCGATTACTAGCGATTCCGGCTTCATGCAGGCGAGTTGCAGCCTGCAATCCGAACTGAGAATGGTTTTATGGGATTCGCTTAACCTCGCGGTCTCGCAGCCCTTTGTACCATCCATTGTAGCACGTGTGTAGCCCAGGTCATAAGGGGCATGATGATTTGACGTCATCCCCACCTTCCTCCGGTTTGTCACCGGCAGTCACCTTAGAGTGCCCAACTGAATGCTGGCAACTAAGATCAAGGGTTGCGCTCGTTGCGGGACTTAACCCAACATCTCACGACACGAGCTGACGACAACCATGCACCACCTGTCATCCTGTCCCCCGAAGGGGAACGCCCTATCTCTAGGGTTGTCAGGAGATGTCAAGACCTGGTAAGGTTCTTCGCGTTGCTTCGAATTAAACCACATGCTCCACCGCTTGTGCGGGCCCCCGTCAATTCCTTTGAGTTTCAGCCTTGCGGCCGTACTCCCCAGGCGGAGTGCTTAATGCGTTTGCTGCAGCACTAAAGGGCGGAAACCCTCTAACACTTAGCACTCATCGTTTACGGCGTGGACTACCAGGGTATCTAATCCTGTTTGCTCCCCACGCTTTCGCGCCTCAGCGTCAGTTACAGACCAAAGAGTCGCCTTCGCCACTGGTGTTCCTCCACATCTCTACGCATTTCACCGCTACACGTGGAATTCCACTCTTCTCTTCTGCACTCAAGTTCCCCAGTTTCCAATGACCCTCCCCGGTTGAGCCGGGGGCTTTCACATCAGACTTAAGGAACCGCCTGCGCGCGCTTTACGCCCAATAATTCCGGACAACGCTTGCCACCTACGTATTACCGCGGCTGCTGGCACGTAGTTAGCCGTGGCTTTCTGGTTAGGTACCGTCAAGGTACCGGCAGTTACTCCGGTACTTGTTCTTCCCTAACAACAGAGTTTTACGATCCGAAAACCTTCATCACTCACGCGGCGTTGCTCCGTCAGACTTTCGTCCATTGCGGAAGATTCCCTACTGCTGCCTCCCGTAGGAGTCTGGGCCGTGTCTCAGTCCCAGTGTGGCCGATCACCCTCTCAGGTCGGCTACGCATCGTTGCCTTGGTGAGCCGTTACCTCACCAACTAGCTAATGCGCCGCGGGTCCATCTGTAAGTGATAGCCGAAACCATCTTTCAGCTTTCCCTCATGTGAGGGAAAGAATTATCCGGTATTAGCCCCGGTTTCCCGGAGTTATCCCAGTCTTACAGGCAGGTTGCCCACGTGTTACTCACCCGTCCGCCGCTGACTTCAGGGAGCAAGCTCCCATCTGTCCGCTCGACTTGCATGTATTAGGCACGCCGCCAGCGTTCGTCCTGAGCCAGGATCAAACTCTCCATATAAGAGTTGATTAAGCTCATAAGTTGTCTTTTCAAAAAAGACTAAAGAATTAACGTTGACGTTTTTGTTCGTTCAGTTTTCAAAGATCAATCCGCCGCTCAAAGGCGACTTTATTATCTTATCAGATTCGATCACCTGAGTCAATAACTTTTTTTAAAAATCTTTTTTGTAAGTCGCTGTCTCGCAGCAACGAATATAAATATATCACCTTGCAGGACAACATGCAATATGTTTTTTCTTTTTTATCCGCAAAAAAGAAAGAAAAAATATTCCCATTATTCTGCTCGGGAAAAAGTATCATTTATGCAGATTTTACGTCCCCAAATCCTTTATATAAAACAAAAAAAGACAGAGTACGTACTGTACTCTGCCTGATTTTATTAATTTTAACGATGGCGCATTAACGGGAATAACAGAACATCCCTAATAGAAGGAGAGTTTGTCAGCAGCATAACAAGGCGGTCGATTCCGATGCCAAGTCCTCCAGTTGGCGGCATGCCGTATTCAAGAGCTTCAATGAAGTCGTCATCCATCATATGAGCTTCATCATTGCCCTCTTCACGTTCTTTAAGCTGTGCTTCAAAACGCTCGCGCTGGTCAATCGGATCATTCAGCTCAGTGAAAGCATTCGCATGCTCTCGGGCTACAATGAATAATTCAAATCGATCAGTAAAGCGTGGATCTTCTTCATTTTTCTTCGCAAGCGGTGAAATCTCGACAGGATGGCCATAGATGAATGTAGGCTGAATTAATTTCTCTTCAACCTTCTGCTCGAAGAATTCGTTAACAATATGTCCATACTCCATATTGTCTTTGATTTCAACACCGTGTTCTTTGGCTAGCTGCTGTGCTTCTTCCTTGCTTGTTTCTTTCCAAAAGTCTACCCCTGTATATTCCTTAATTGCATCTACCATATGGAGCCTTTTCCATTCAGGCTTAAGATCCACTTCATACTCACCGTATTGCACAGAAGTTGTTCCGAGAACTTCTTGGGCAATGTGGGCAATAAGGTTTTCTGTCAGGCTCATGATATCTCTATAGTCAGCATAAGCCTCGTACAATTCAATCATAGTGAATTCAGGATTGTGCCGTGTAGATACACCTTCATTACGGAATACCCGGCCAATTTCATACACTTTTTCAAGGCCGCCCACAATCAGGCGCTTCAGGTGAAGCTCAATCGCGATACGCATATAAAGTTCCATATCCAGCGCATTATGATGAGTGATAAATGGTCGTGCAGATGCCCCCTGCAATGGAATGCATCATAGGTGTTTCAACTTCAAGGTAGCCATGACTGTCAAGGTAGCGGCGCATGGATTGGATAATGCGGCTTCTCGTGATGAAAGTCTGTTTGCTTTCCTCACTCATAATTAGATCCAGGTAACGCTGGCGGTAACGCTGCTCAACGTCTTTAAGACCGTGGAACTTATCCGGAAGAGGACGCAGGGATTTTGTCAGAAGGTCAAATTCCTGCGCTTTAACAGACAATTCGCCTACCTTTGTTTTAAAGAGCGTACCGCTGACCCCAATGATATCTCCCAGGTCGGCAGATTCGAAGATTGCATAGTTCTCTTCCCCAACTGCATCTTTGCGGATGTAGATTTGAATTTGTCCTGATAGATCTTGTATATGAGCGAATCCAGCTTTCCCTTTTCCGCGCTTTGTCATAATACGGCCTGCCAGAGTGACAGAAACATTCTTTTCTTCAATTTCTTCTTTTTCAAGCTCACCGTACTGCTCTATTAATTCTTTGCTTTGGTGTGAACGGTCGAAACGTTTCCCGAAAGGATCCATTCCCTGTTCGCGCAAGCTGTTCATTTTCTCGCGTCTTACTTTTAACTGGTCATTTAATTCTTCATGACTCTGGCTCACTGAAATCATCTCCATTTTGTAAATCTTTTTATGTACGCACAATTCTGCGATCCTTCAAAAATGTATATCTCTATTATTTTACACAAAGTGAGTAAATCAGACATCCTAAATATTTAAATAGAATAAAAACTGCCAGTTCATGCACTGGCAGTTTCCTTTTATCAAAAGTATTATAGGCAAAGAAAGACTGCCTGTCAAACTTTACGCAGCTTATCCTGCCTGTATCTGGCTTCTTTCCTTTTCTTCTGCATCGATCACTAAAGCGTTCAGCAATGTAACAAGATCTTCTCTCGTATCACATTCGTTGACCGCATTGCGGACTTTCGCATTGCCGCGGATACCTTTAAGGTACCACGCTGTATGCTTTCTCATTTCACGGACAGCGATAAATTCACCTTTTAATGAAATCAGGCGGTCGAGGTGAAGAATGCACACATCAATCTTCTCGCGTATAGAAGGCTCACCCATTAATTCACCTGTCTCAAGGTATTTGACTGTGCGGTAAATCATCCATGGGTTTCCTAGTGCAGCACGCCCGATCATGACACCGTCACAGCCTGTTTCGTCCAGCATGCGCTTGGCATCCTCCGGTGTCTGCACATCACCATTTCCGATAAGCGGAATGTTAATGCTCTGCTTCACTTCGCGGATGATATCCCAGTTTGCTTTCCCTTCATACATTTGGACACGCGTACGTCCATGAAGGGCTACAGCTTTACCGCCTGCGCGTTCAACAGCTTGAGCGTTTCTTACAGCATAAATGTGATCTTCATCCCAGCCCATGCGCATTTTCACAGTAACAGGCTTTTCAACAGCGTCCGTTACAACCGAAACCATTTCATAAATTTTATCCGGGTCAAGGAGCCACTTGGCACCTGCATCACATTTGGTGATTTTAGGGACAGGGCATCCCATGTTAATGTCGATGATATCTGCATTTGTATTTTTATCTACAAATTTCGCCGCTTCTACAAGCGTTTCTTTTTCGCCTCCGAAAATTTGCAGGCTTAGCGGCTTTTCTCTTTCATCAATATAGAGCATGTTCATGGTTTTTTCGTTTTTAGTGACAATCCCTTTGTCGCTGACCATCTCAGCACATACGAGACCGGCACCGAATTCTTTTACAGTCAGACGGAAAGCCGAGTTGCACACTCCGGCCATCGGAGCCAGTACAACACGGTTTTTCAGATCGATATCTCCAATTTTGAACATGATTGCACCTCCTTTTAAATCATTCAAACGTATATATTATTCGTGCTCCTGCCTGGGAGCCAATTCTTCCTGTGTTATGTTAAGCGCCAGTGCAATCTGCTCAATTAAAGCCGGTGCAGGCATGCGGTTTCCTCTTTCAATTTCACCTAATATCGAAACCGATACACCGAGCTCTCTCGCAAATCCTTCTTGCGTAAATCCTTTTAACTTTCGAAAAGCGCGAATACGTCTTCCCCATTTTTCTGCTTCCATATCCGTACTCCCTCTCTGTCAGGTATATCTTCCAGTATTGAAATTAAGGGCCTCTCCATCTTCGGAAGCCTGATGCTGGAATCAACCTCTAAAAGAGGAACAAGGACAAATGCTCTTTCATGCATCCGAGGATGAGGAACAATAAGCTTCTCTGTTTCAATATTTTCGTGATTATACAGCAAAATGTCAAGGTCTATTGTCCGGGGGCCCCAATGGATTTCCCTTTTTCTCCCAAGTTTTAATTCTATATCAAGGCATGCATCCAGCAATTTAAAGGGATTTAATCCTGTAGAAATTTGGATCGCCATATTTAAGAATTGTTCTTGATCTTCATACCCAACCGGGTCGGTTTCGTAAATAGATGAAGTATTTACCACTTGGGTATCCGGAAGCTGATCAATCAGCTCAATGGCTTCCTTCAAGTGTTCAAACCGGCTGCCGATGTTTGAGCCGAGTGCAATAAAAGCGGTATTCTTCATGATCTGCCTCTCGTAATTTCAACAGCAACTGATTGATAGTGGCCAGGAATGGGCGGATCAGGCTTGATTACTTTGACAGTCAGCTGCAGAATCAGCGGAAAACGCGAAAGAAGTTCTGCCGCCAGCTTTTCTGCTACAGCTTCAACCAGCTTATAAGGCTTTCCTTCCACAACCTCTTTGCAGACTGCATACAGCTCGCCATAGTTAATGGAGTCATCAAGATTATCTGTCTCCCCGGCTTTTTCAGATCTGCTTCCACGGTAAGGTCCACAGCAAAGCGCTGGCCAAGCCTCGTTTCTTCCTGAAAAACACCGTGGTAGCCATAAAACTCCATTCGGTTTACATAGATTTTATCCATTGTATTCACCTTTTCCCATTAAAGCGTCCATCATTTTAGCCATTCGGCTCATTTCCTTTACATCATGGATGCGGATCATCTGACATCCTTTTTGGATGCCGTAGCAAACTGTGGCCCCTGTTCCTTCCGTTCTTTCTTCTACCGGAAGGTCCAGGATGGTTCCGATCATCCGCTTTTTCGATGTTCCAAGCAGCACGGGATACCCAACGGCAACAAGCTTGTCCAAATCTCTCATCATTTGCAGGTTATAATTTAAGTCTTTGGCAAAACCGATGCCCGGGTCAAGGATAATCTTCTCGTCCTTAACACCGGCTGACTTTACAAGCGTGATGCTTTCATACAGATCATTCAGGACATCACGGAAAAATGAAGTGTATTCCATATCTTTGCGGTTATGCATTAAGATAATCGGCGCTTCCGTTTCCGCCGCGACGGAAGCCATCTGAGGATCCGCTTTGGCACCCCAGACATCATTGATAATATGAGCCCCGGCTCCAATGGCCTGCCTGGCGACTTCAGCTTTATAGGTATCAATTGATATTGGAACATCTACTTCCTTTGATATCGCCTCAATGACAGGAAGAACACGCTTCAGCTCTTCGTCTTCAGGCACCGGATCAAATCCCGGACGGGTTGATTCTCCCCCGACATCAATAATATCCGCTCCATTTTCAACCATTGCCAGAGCATGCTTGACTGCCAGATCCTGATGACTGTATTTGCCTCCATCCGAGAAGGAGTCTGGCGTTGCATTCAAAATCCCCATTACAATGGTTTTCTTTCCGTAATCCAACGTATACGGTCCACACTGAATTGTTGTTTTAGACATTATGAATCCTCCTACAGTTCATTCCTGCTCCATAAGTATTCACAGTGGTATTCATAGTGAATCTGGAGCTCTCTTGTTTTCTTGCCGGAAAGCCCTGGCATGGGATGGCCATCAAACATGCAAATCGGTACAATTTCCTGAATGGAGTTCGTTATAAAAACTTCATCTGCCCCAACTATAGCTTCCGGCCTATACATGCCTTCCTGGACATTCATCCCCAGTTTCTCTGCAAGCCTCATCACAAATCTTCGGGTAATGCCGTTAAGTATGCCAGTATCAAGCGAGGGCGTAAATAAATGGCCTCCATTAATCCAGAATAGATTCGAAGTGACCCCTTCGGCCAAAAAGCCTTCCTTTGTCAAAAATAACCCTTCTATGCCAGGGTCGTTTCCCGCTTCTTTTTTAGCCAGAATGTTATTTAAATAATGATGGGACTTCAGGCGTTCTGCCCCTTCGGGTGTATTGCGGGGAATCTTCAGCAGCACTGCCTGCTTTTCTGCGCCCGTATTCCTTGAAGAAAGCGGTTTGCAGAAAAGAATCGTATTCGGGTTTGTGTACGGAGCTGCCTGAAGGCCAATCTCCCCGTTTCCCGCTGACACATTCATCCGGATATAGGCATTCTTATAACCGTTTCTTTCAAGCAGCATCTCCAGCGCTCCAAGCACTTGTTCTCTTTTATAACTCGCATTGATATTCAGAACTTCCAGACTCCAATTCAGCCGTTCCAGATGATCATCCAGCAAAAAGGGATGACCATTATAGACACGGAATGTTTCGAACAGCCCCATACCATATAAAAAACCATGATCAAAAGGAGAAACCCTGGCCTCCTCTTTTCTGATAACTTCACCATTCATGTATATAAACAAGGTTAAATCCCCTCTGTCTGCAGTAAAGCTTTGTAATGCTGAATAAAATTCTGAAGGAGTTCCTTTCCGGCCGTCGTCATAATCGATTCCGGATGGAATTGGACACCTTCCAAAGGGAGCTCCTTATGGCGAATGGCCATAATTTCCCCTTCAGCTGTCCAGGCCGAGACCTCAAGGCAAGCTGGCAGAGTCTCCTTTTTTACAATCAGCGAATGGTAGCGGGTGGCAGGAAACGGATTGGGCAAGCCCTTAAAAATTGTTTTCCCATCATGAAAAATTTCGGAGGTTTTTCCATGCATGAGCCGCTCGGCCTGCACAACATCACCACCGAATACTTGAGCAATCGATTGATGTCCCAGACAAACGCCAAAAACAGGGATTTTGCCTGCAAAAGCTTCAATAGCTTTCAGACTGATGCCGGCTTCATTCGGGCTGCACGGCCCCGGAGAGATCATTAGGAACTTCGGCTGCAAACTGCCTATTTCAGAAATAGAGGTTTCATCGTTTCTTTTTACAACCAGCTCTTCGCCTAATTCACCGAGATACTGTACGAGATTATACGTAAAAGAGTCGTAATTATCGATCATATAAATCATAGCTGATCCCCTTTTGCCTGTTCTGCAAGTTCTTTTGCTTTCCAAAGAGCAATTGCTTTTTTCAGCGACTCTTTGTATTCATTTTTAGGATTGGAATCAATAACAATGCCGGCACCAGCCTGCACATGGGCCTGTCCTTCTTTAACAAGCATGGTCCGGATGATAATATTCAGTTCCAGGTCGCCGCTGAAATTGATCCAGCCAAGAGAGCCGGTGTATGGGCCCCTTGTGACCGGTTCAAGTTCTTCAATGATTTCCATGGTCCTTACCTTTGGCGCTCCTGTAATGGTCCCTCCCGGAAATACAGCGTCGATGATATCAACAGCATTCTTCCCGTCTGCCAGCTCTCCTTTTACATTGGAGACAATATGCATCACATGTGAGTATTTTTCAATGACCATGAACTCATCCACTGTAACGGTACCATATTTGCAGACTCTTCCAAGGTCATTTCGCTCCAGATCGACCAGCATCACGTGCTCTGCGCGCTCTTTCTCATTTTCAATCAGTTCACTGGCGAGTTTGAGGTCCTCCTCATGGTCCTTCCCGCGGGATCTTGTCCCGGCAATCGGCCGCGTGCTGACGGTGTTTCCTTTTTCTTAATCAGCAGTTCCGGGGATCCGCTTACAAGCTGGTATCCCGGAGTGTGAAAATACCCCATGTACGGAGAAGGGTTTAACACTCTCAGCTGCTCGTATACCTCCATTGCCTGAATATGAATTGGGCGGCTTTGGCGTACCGAGAGATTTACCTGAAAGACATCTCCCTGTGAAATATACTCCTGAATACTCCTGACGGCAGCCATGAATTCTTCTTCATTCATGGATACACCCAGTGTATTTTCAGCCTGATTGTATTCCGCTTTCGCAGAAGGCTCCTCACTTTCATTCTTCCATCTCTGCTCCCAATTCTCTGCCCATTCCCCAATCGAGTGCTCTTCCCCTTTTTCGTATAAGAAAATCAGCCAGAGCTCTTTGGTTTCATGGTCAAAGACAAAGCATTCTTTATAAATAAAAAAATGAATATCAGGTATCTGCAGATCATCTTGAGCCTCATTTGGAAGCTTTTCGATATAACGCGCGTAATCATAGCTGATAAACCCTATTGCTCCTCCCTGAAAGTCAGGAAGTTCATCGAGCTTATCTGCTTTATATTGATTAAGCCATTCCTGCATCAAATGAAGGGGGTTGCCTTCCAGCACCTGTTTTTCGCCGTCTCTCAAAATTTCAAGTTCTGAATTTTTGCCTGTTAAAATAGCTTCCGGCTCAAAGGCTGCGATACTGTACCTGCCGCCACGTCCGCTTTCGAGCAGAACATGATGCGCCAATCCCTCCGACAGCGAGCGGTATTGGCGGAAAAACCGATTATATGTATAAGGTATTTTTTTGGCATGGATGTGAAGCTGCTTCAATGATTGTCACCCCTATATATTTCTCTTTTTTCATCATACATGATGTAGGGCATGCTTTCATAATTTTTATTATACGAAACAAAAGCGGAAGCGCCTTGCCCGCGAAAGATGGCAGACTAAGAACGCCCACGTCCTGTGGCAACGTCTGCATAACCCGCATCCTCCAAAAAGCTGTCGATGTTTATGCTGACGAAGCCTTCCTTGTCCTGCGGGCCTCAGGCATAAGACGATTCCTGTAAGAAGGTTCTTTTTTCTGAAAGGAAATGGTTTAGACCTGAGAGTCCCCAGGAGCCGAAACTAGACAAGCTTGTGACCTCGAGGGGGTAGGCGCTGGAGCTAGATGCAGACACTCTTCCACAGAGTTATTTACATCGTTCAATTTTGCAGTCGCCCCATACAAAAAAACAGCGGTCATTGGAGACCGCTGTCATATCATTATTCAGCTTCAAATTGGTATAAAGGAGTACTTAAATAACGCTCGCCGTTACTTGGGATAATCGCCAGAACTTTTTTCCCTTTTCCAAGCTCTTTGGCAACTTTTAGGGCCGCACTGATCGCCGCACCAGAGGAAATGCCTCCTAGGATTCCTTCTTCCTTGGCCGCGCGGCGGGCATATTCAAATGCCTCATCGTTTGTAATTTGAATCACTTCATCATAAATCTTTGTATCCAGGGTATCCGGTACAAATCCTGCTCCAATGCCCTGGATTTTATGAGGACCCGGCTTTCCGCCTGATAGTACAGGAGAATCGGTTGGTTCAACTGCGTAAATTTTGATGTTTTTATATTTTTCTTTAAGCACTTGGCCGGCACCTGTAATCGTTCCGCCTGTACCGATTCCGGATATGAATGCATCAAGCTGGTCGCCCATCTGCTCTGTAATTTCAGGTCCTGTTGTTAAACGGTGAATTTCAGGGTTCGCAGGGTTTTCAAACTGCTGAGGCACGAAATAGCCATTTTCCTTTGCCAGTTCCTGCGCCTTGCGGATCGCACCGCCCATTCCTTCCGGTCCAGGTGTGAGTACAAGGTCGGCCCCGTAAGCACGAAGTAAATTTCGGCGCTCCATACTCATCGTCTCCGGCATGACAAGAACCGCTTTATAGCCTTTTGCTGCTGCAATCATCGCTAATCCGATTCCTGTATTTCCACTTGTCGGTTCAATAATGGTATCACCTGGTTTAAGGCTTCCATCTTTCTCTGCGGCAGTGATCATTGCCAGGGCAATACGGTCTTTTACGCTGCTTCCAGGATTCATGTACTCCAATTTCAGATAAACATCTGCACTATTATCATCAACTAAACGGTTTAGTTTCACAATTGGCGTCTGGCCAACAAGGTCTGCAATCGAATTTGCTACACGTACCATTTCCCCACTCCTCATTTCCGACTATTTTTATTGGTTTAATACAAATTTACCAATTCCCAATGGGAATGTCAATGAATTTGATTGCTATTTAAAAGAAAATTCATACTTTTGTCATTATATTTAAACTACCCACTTTTATACATGATACTCAATGTATACAGAAAAAAACACGGAAATCACTCCGTGCTTTTTATTTACTGCTCACCGTAAAACCACTCGACCTCTGCTTCTTTCCAAAAGGGCTTTGCAGAGACAGGAACATCCATCTGCTCAAGAGCGATCTGGCGGCGAATCATGCTCTTCACTTCTTTAAAGGAATAATTTTCTCCCTTTAAATGCTCATGGAGCATTACAACGGCATATCCATTTTCCGTTTTAATCGGCTTGGTCCACTTGCCGGGCTTAAGGGTTTTAACCTGTTCAAAGACTTCTGCCGGTATATGTTCATCATCTTCACTGACATACCCTGCATTCCCCCCAGGCTGGCGGTAAATTCATCGATCGACCGTTCCATCGCAAGCACAGAGAAGCTCGAGCCTTCATCCAGCTCCTTCAATGTCTGTTCCGCTTCTTCTTTTGTTTTAACGATAATCTGAGAGATGTGATAAGTGTCCGGAACTTGGAACTGACTGCTGTTTTGCTCATAGTAGCTTTTCATTTCTTCTTCAGAGACGGAGACATCGGCAGTCAGCAGTTCTTCAAGAATAAGGTTATTTTTGATTTGCCTGCGCCACTTGTCTTCGCTCATCTCATCGGTGAAATTGCCGCCGTACATGGTCTTGACCATTTTCAGTTCAAGATCTACAGCCTTTTCAGAGACCTTCACCCCGTATTTTTCCCCTGCTTCTTCAATGACCTTCTGATCAATTAATTCACTTAATGTGCTTTTTCCGTATTTTGTTTCCATCTCACTCATCCATTCCTGGCGAGTGATTTTATCTCCCCGACTTTTGCTACTGCTTCCCCGCTGCCATCGCCTTTAAATAGCAAAAAGGCCAATGTGATTAGGTTCAGCAGCACCAAACCGGCAATAATCATAAAAAGCTGTCTCTTTTCCAAGTGCTCCTCCCCTAAGAAAAGCGCAAGCGCCTTGCACATCACCCGACACCTCGAGGGGGCAGGCGCTGGAGCTAGACAATTCTCGAAGTTCAAAGATATGAATTTTAATAATACAATTAGCCCAAGAGCCGCGCTATCCGAACCTCAGCGGCCTTACTTTCAGGAGCCTAAAAGATGCAGGCAGACAGACGCTTTAGCAATTTCAATTATTACTTTACTTCGTTCTTTAATTCTTCGAGTTCTTCTTTAGTGTAGTGGTATTTCTCGTTGCAGAAATGGCAGGATGCTTCTGCCTGGCCATCTTCATCGATCATCTGCTGAATTTCCTCTTCACCCAGACTTATAATCGCATTGGCAAAACGCTCTTTTGAACATGTACAAGTAAAGGAGACAGGAAGCTTTTCAAGGAACTTCACATTGTCTTTGCCAAGGATTGTTTCCAGTAGCTCTTCAGGCGTTAATCCCTGCTGAATTAATTTGGATACAGGCGGAATTTCTTTCAGTCTGTTCTCAATTAATGTAATCGTCTCTTCATCAGTTCCCGGCATAAGCTGCAGAATGAATCCCCCAGCAGCAAGAATGGAATTGTCAGGATTAACAAGAACACCCACTCCGACGGAAGAAGGCACTTGTTCAGAAGTAACAAAGTAATATGTGAAATCATCTCCAAGTTCTCCAGAAATCAGCGGAACCTGTCCTGTGAAGTGCTCTCTCATTCCAATATCCTTCACGACAGTCAGCGTCCCTTCAGTGCCGACCGCGCGGCGCACGTCAAGCTTGCCCTGCTCATTAAGATCGAAGTGCGTCTGCGGGTTTGTTACATAGCCGCGCACCTCTCCCTTAGCATTGCTGTCTACAAGGATGGCGCCAATTGGGCCGCCGCCTTCGATTTTGATAGTCAGCTTGTTATCGCCCTTCAGCATGGCGCCCATCATGACGCCCGCCGTCATGGATCTTCCTAATGCGGCTGAAGCGGTTGGCCATGTATAATGCCTGCGCTGGCCCTCTCCAACTGTTTCGGTAGTGCGAGATGCATAGGCACGGACTTGTCCATCATATGCAAGTGCTTTTACTAAATAATCGCTCATTTTTTTCTCCTTTCTACGAAAAGCGGAAGCGCCTTGCCCACCCCCGACAAGCACAAGCCGAGCCTCGCCGAAAGACGTTCTTAGCCTTTGGGGAGGATTGGCTAGTGACCTAGAGGGGGTAGGCGCTGGAGCTAGACAATTTTCGAGTTCAAAAAGTTTACATTTACTTATCTTCCAGAAAACCGCTTATAATGTCAGCGGCTTTTTAAGCTACGTCCTATTTTTTTATGGTTTCCATATTTCGTTTATAAATAATCTGCAAACCCTTTAAAGTTAAAAATGGATCCACGACATCAATGATATCCGATTCCTGCGCAATTAAACCTGCGAGACCCCCAGTGGCAATGACAGTAGGTTTTTGCGATGCCTGATCTTTCATTCTTTTTACTATACCTTCAACCTGGCCAACATAACCGTATAAAATCCCAGCCTGCATGGCAGATACAGTATTCTTCCCGACAATATGATCAGGACGGGCAATTTCTATTCTTGGAAGCTTGGCGGCACGTGAGTAAAGAGCCTCGGTCGAGATTCCAATTCCCGGGGCAATTGCGCCACCCATATATTGCTTATTTTCATTGATATAGCAATAGGTAGTGGCTGTTCCAAAATCGACAATGACTAACGGGCTTCCATATTCATGAATGGCTGCTATTGCATTGACGATGCGGTCTGCACCTACTTCTCTCGGATTTTCATATTTGATGTTTAAGCCTGTTTTGATTCCAGGACCCACGACAAGGGGCTTAACATGGAAGTATTTCTGGCACATTCTTTCAAGCGAAAACATGATTGGAGGCACTACAGAGGAAATGATAATGCCATCTATATCTGAAAAGGAAAGATTCACATGCTCAAACAGAGACTTCACAATCATTCCGTATTCATCTTCTGTTTTATTCCGGTTGGTTTCAATTCGCCAATGATGCTTTAATTCATCTTGATCATAGACACCCAGAACGATATTCGTATTTCCTACGTCGAAAACAAAGATCAACATTCTCACCACTTTATGATTATTGACTTTTTATCATAAATTGTTGTTACTTATATTTTGCCCGTTGAATTCAGCACGGGGCACTTGCTTTTCGCGGGGAAAAATGAAGCCTTCGGGGTCTTCCACTTCTCTCCCGCAGGACATTGAGTAAGACTCCTTGAATTAGCACCGCACAAAGAAAATACGGAAGCATTTTCGAGGATCAAGCACCCTCCGCTGCAATCAACTCAGCAAATTAAAATAAGTTTGCAGTTGAGAGCAACAACCTTTACGAAAATAGCCTTATCTGATATTTTTTTTACACTGAAAACATCATATCACAACTGTTATTGTTTCGTGTAATCGGAAATTCCAACCGGTCTGGCAATTGATATTTTTCCCGCAAAAAAAGCGCCCCTAGAGGCGCTTTTGGTTATTTGTCTTTGCGTTCTTCGTCGATAGCAGGAGGCACGTCAGCTTCTGCAGGGCTTGAGCCTTCCCTTGTTTCAGGAATTTCGCCTGTTTCAGCAGGATCTTCTTTCTTGATGCTGATGTTCACTTTCACATCTTCATCAGTTGAAATAGAAGTCACTGAACGGTCAGGCAGTCTGCCATGATCTGATAAATGCTTGATTTGTTCCGCATCAAGCGTTTCGACTTCAAGCAATGTATTTGCAATCAGATTTAGCTTATCTCGGTTTTCTGTGAGGAGCTTTCTTGCTCTTTCATAAGATTCCTTGATAATGCGCTGGATTTCAAGATCAATTTCATAGGCGATTGCATCTGAATAGTTTTGTTCATTATGGAAGTCACGTCCAAGGAAGACCTGGCCGCCCTGAGACTGTCCAAATTGCAATGGTCCAAGCTTATCGCTCATTCCAAATTCGGTTACCATGCGGCGGGCAATGCCTGTCGCACGCTGGAAGTCATTATGGGCACCTGTACTCACTTCGCCGAACACGATTTCCTCTGCAACACGTCCGCCAAGCAAGCCGACAATTTTGTCGAGAAGCTCTGGTTTCGTCTGGAAGTAGCGGTCTTCTTTCGGAAGCATCACTGCGTATCCGCCAGCCTGGCCGCGCGGCACGATTGTCACTTTATGAACCATTTCAGCTTCATCAAGCACTAAACCGATGACTGTATGACCGGCTTCATGGAAAGCAACGATGTTTCTTTCCTTTTGGGAAATAACACGGCTTTTCTTAGCTGGTCCTGCAATAACGCGGTCTGTTGCTTCATCGATATCTTCCATATCGACTTTTTCTTATTGCGGCGGGCCGCTACAAGCGCTGCTTCATTCAATAGATTTTCAAGGTCTGCACCTGAAAATCCAGGTGTACGCATCGCGATGCTCTTTAAGTTAACCGACTCATCTAAAGGCTTGTTGCGGGCATGTACCTTAAGCACTGCTTCACGGCCTTTGACATCTGGGCGGTCAACTGTAATCTGTCGGTCAAAACGTCCCGGACGCAATAATGCCGGGTCAAGGATATCCGGACGGTTTGTGGCAGCAATGATGATAATTCCTTCATTTGCTCCAAATCCATCCATTTCAACTAGAAGCTGGTTAAGGGTCTGCTCGCGTTCATCGTGTCCGCCGCCTAGGCCGGCACCACGCTGGCGCCCTACAGCATCAATTTCATCGATAAATATAATACATGGCGCGTTCTTTTTCGCATTTTCGAATAAGTCACGGACACGGGAAGCACCCACACCTACGAACATTTCAACGAAATCAGAACCGCTTATGGAGAAGAACGGAACGCCCGCTTCACCGGCTGCCGCCCGTGCAAGCAAGGTTTTACCTGTTCCTGGAGGTCCTACAAGAAGAACCCCTTTGGGAATTCTTGCTCCCAATTCAGCAAATTTGCGCGGGTCTTTAAGGAACTCAACGACCTCAACTAGCTCCTGCTTTTCTTCATCGGCGCCTGCAACATCTTTAAAGCGCACTTTCTTTTTGCTTTCATCATAAAGCTTGGCTTTGCTTTTGCCGAAGTTCATCACACGGCTTCCTCCGCCCTGCGCCTGGTTCAGCAGGAAGAAGAATAGTATGAAGATGATGATGAAAGGAATGATTGACGTAAAGAATGTCACCCATCCGCTTGTTTCCTTAGCCGGCATGACTTCTACATCTGAAGACTGGGCTAATTGATCCACACGGTCAAGGATATTATCATTGTTCATGATATAAGTCAGGAAGTATTTGCCCTCCTCATATCCTTCAAGCTGACCCCGTACTTCAAATACACCTCTCTCAGGCTGAAGGGAAATGGACGTAATGTCGCCGCTTTCCAAGTGATCAACAAATTTATTATAAGAGATGTGCTCCGTTGGTTCATTGTTGCCGTTAAAGAAGCTGACAACTCCAATAATGACTAAAAATATTAATAAATAAAAGATGGTATTCCGGAAGATCCGATTCATCCCTTACCTCCTCCCACGGTAAACAAACTATAGTGTATAGTATCATAGAAAATCGTGCCAATACAAGGAATTAGACTTCTTAAAACCGGGTGATTCTTGTTTCAGTAAAGGGCTTTAATGCAAGATCAATGCTTAGGATTTCCTTAATCGTTGTTGCTGTATACTTCCGGCTTCAGGACTCCAATATATGGAAGATTGCGGTATTTTTCCGCGTAATCCAGGCCGTAGCCGACTACGAATTCATCAGGAACAATAAATCCTACATAATCAGCTTTGATATCAGCCTTTCTTCCTGTTGGCTTGTCAAGCAGTGTTACAATCTTAATGCTTTTCGCTTTTCTGTAGCGGAACAGCTCAACAAGATAGCTGAGTGTCAAGCCGCTGTCGATGATATCCTCAATGATCAGAATATCTCTGCCTTCCACAGAAGTATCAAGATCTTTCAGAATTTTCACTTCTCCTGAAGAAACCATTGAATTCCCATAGCTTGAAACATCCATGAAGTCCATCTCAAGATATGTATCCACACGCTTTAAAAGGTCGCTCATAAAAGGCATTGCTCCTTTTAACACCCCAATGGCAAGCGGGAATCGGTCCTGGTATTCTTCAGTGAGTTCAGCAGCAAGGGATTTAATCTTATCCTGCAGCTCCTCTTCCGAAATCAGTACTTTTTCAATATCATTTTTCATCATTTATTGTGCCCCCTAGAAGATCATTGCTTTATGTATTTTAAAATAATATAGCTGGTACAAGATTGCTGCTGCCTATCATCATGTGATTTCTTCAAACCAGGCACCCACAGGATCCTGCCTTGTGCATCTGTCACAATTGGCCATGTTTTCCGATCATGCAGCGGTACTTTATGATCGATGAAAATGTCCTTTATCTTTCGGGACCCTTGCATTCCTTTAAGCGTCATGCGGTCTCCCTTTTCCCTAGTCCTGATAATGATTGGAAAAGAAACACTCTCCCTGTCTAATACCAGGGTATCATTGTTTAGAATTCCATCAGAACAGTCAGCATATTCAAGGATAATCGATCCGCTGTTTGGGAGTTTAATGCATGCAGGTTCGAAGATTTCATATCGATAGGATTGTACAGGTTCCTTCGGGAATAAGAAGTGGCATTGCCGGTAGGAGCGTACAATATGTAAACCGCCTGGAAAATCTAGATTTCCCGATGGATGAGGACTTTTCATTAAGGAAAAAATGCTCTCAATATGAGATGCCGATAACGATGCCGGCCTTTCCTTATAAAGATAGTTTAATATTAGTTGAATCCCTCTCCTTTGTAAAGGCATTGGCATTGCCTCGAAAGCATCGATATCCATACTAATTTCCTCATTGGCCTTCTTTTTCATTACTGTATTCATTTTGTGGACCGTTAATTCCTGCAGATATGCTTCATCACTTTGCAAATCTTCACTGAATCTTTGAAAATGCTCATGCACCTGAGGGTTTTCTTTTCTCAGGAATGGGAGCACTTCCTGTCTGAATCGGTTGCGGCTGTATATGCCTTTTTCATTGCTTGGATCCCGCCGGGGGTTCAGGCGTTCCTTCAGGCAGTAGTCTTCGATTTCGGCTCTATTCAAGCACAGGAAAGGGCGGATGATAAAATAATCGCCAAATGGACGCTTGAAAGGAATTCCTGCTCTTGCGCTGCCGGTGCTTCCCCTTGTGAGCCGCATTAATATGGTTTCAACCTGGTCATCGCCATGATGTCCCAGCGCTATGTACTCTGCCCCATATTTCTTGGCGGTTCTTTGAAAGAAGCTGTAGCGGCAATCCCTTGCAGCTGTCTGGGAACTCTTCCCGGACTTCTCCATATACTCCGGTACATCCGCTCTTTCCATTTCAAATGGAATGGCTTTCTTTCTGCAGTAATCCTTCACAAACATGGCGTCCTGAAAAGATTCCTCGCCTCTGAACATATGATCGACATGAGCGGCGATTAGTTCTATTTGAAGCTGCTGTCTCTGGTTCCAAAAATAATGAAGCAGGGCGATTGAATCCGGTCCTCCCGATACACCGACTACTATTTTCTTATTATTTAAATCCAATCCCTTTTTCTTAAGGAAAGCACTCACTTTCTCTTGGAGCATAGGCTTCTTCCTTATCCGATAGAAATATATTTATCGCTGACAATCAGAGAAAAAATCATCCTCTATTATTGAAGTTTCACTTTATACTACCCCTGCAAAGGGCAGCGTAATCCTTCATATAGAAAAGCATATCATTTTTAAAGGGTAAATATCAAAAGGGATTAAGCTTACTATACGAATCAGGGAGAAGAAAGTTTCATTTTTCTCAAATTTAAAGCAGCTGCCCATAAATATATAAGAAATAAAGAAGCGTCACGATAAGGGTAATCAGCAGAGTTTCAAAGATGCTCCCTTTCTGTTTTTTCTGCCTGTACACTTGCCTGCTGGCAGGCTGAGGACGGGCTTTTTGTCCGGCGTTCCTGTTTCCCGTGCTCCTTTGCACAGGATTTGAACGAGTGAGCTGGAGCATATCATTTCTCATTTCACCAGCCGAGCTATAGTGGCCTTGCAGGGCATTTAGAATAACATCTTCGTATTTCAGCAGCTCTTTCTTTTGGCGGACCATCATTTTGAGCTGTTTGAAGTCACCGGTTGTCTTGGCAAACCTTTTTGGGTATGCCGTATTGATTATAATCATGGCTGCAGCAAAGAGATCGTAGGCCGGGTCAGCCTTTCTGGTCCCCAATCCCCAATAGCCGCGATCATAAAACTCGGTAAATTCTTTTATCGCCCTGCCTTGAATGGTGGTTCCACCCACATCTATGGTGCGTATTTTTGAAGGAGGGCCTGTTACGATCAAATTATCCGGCTTTAAATCACCGAAAACCCAGCCCGCTTTATGCAAGGAATCAAGATCGTTCAGCAGCTGTACGATTAAAACACCGGTCCAGGATGATCCTTTTTGCTGGATAAATGTCAGTAAATCAGGGCCCTGTATATATTCCATTACATAGAACGAAACCTTTCCGCTTCTCCTATCCCAATCATCCACATCAAGCAAAGAAGGCCCGAGGGCAGAGCCTTGGACCTTTGCAAAGGATTTAAGGACGTTCACTTCAGACGTGATGGACATCCCGTTATCACTCATTTTCAAAGCAACCTGCTGATTTTGGTTTTTAGCGAGATAAACAATCCCATTCGCACCATACCCTAATTCCTTTATAATGGTATATCGGTTTCGGTGCCACTTTCCTTCAATTACAGTACCAGGGTTTACTTTACACTGACTCTTCAAAGAATGATTCATCATCACGGGAAAGCAAACTCCTTAATGAACGTTTTTTCTTGAAATGGTTTAAGGCCTCTTGAATAGCCGGACCTGTAGGCGTAATCCCTCCTGTTGTCAATTTCGAGAAAATGCTGGTCAGCGATTCAAGATTCGGCGTCCAATCCAGCAGTTTTTCGACATCTTTCTTTTTCCCGGGAAATACGAATACGGAAAATCGGTTATCACCAGATCGTGCATTAAGGCTTAGAGAAAGATCCAGCAAGGCTTCCTTAACGGTTGGAAGCTTATGTTTCATACTTGCACTGGTATCCACGAGAACCAGCACTTCAAGTTCGACTGTCTCACCCAGTTCATCCACAACCTCCATCACCTCGCCGCGCTGATCAGGCGGAAGGTCCTCCATTGTTTTGGAACCGCCGAGGATCTGCTGAAGCTCCTTGTTCACAACTCCCTGAAGGGTCTGGGTCATGGCTTTTCTCGTCACCATCTGTACCGTCTGGGACAGCTGCTGAGAGTAGACAACCTGACTGACACCGCCTCCTGACATCGCGATTCCTTCAATTTCATTCATTCCCTGCTCATCAATGACATCCTGCTCCATGACTCCGATGACATTCACAGTTATTCCCTGCTCCTTGGCCAAGGCCGCCATGGCAACGGGATCTTCACCCTGATTTGAACAGCCATCCGTTATCAGTAAAATTTGCTTCAATGTTCCTGTTTTCATTTGAATCTCCCCTCCACATTTGAGTTGTTAGCATTTTCGACTGAAAGGAGGGATTTATACCTAAGAAATGCGGAAGCACCTTGTTCACCCCCGCTAAGCATAAGACGAACCCTGCAAGAAG
Source organism: Cytobacillus pseudoceanisediminis (assembly GCF_023516215.1). Taxonomy (NCBI): domain Bacteria; kingdom Bacillati; phylum Bacillota; class Bacilli; order Caryophanales; family Bacillaceae; genus Cytobacillus; species Cytobacillus pseudoceanisediminis. The sequence continues at coordinate 4,074,382 of NZ_CP097349.1, forward strand.
GTGTTCTTCCCTTCTGGAAGGGATTGGCAAGCCTTTCGTCCCTGGGAGCCGCAGCTTGATAAGCTTATGACCTCGAGGGGGCAGGTGCTGAGCTGGACAATTATCTAATTTAGAGACTTTATTGAGTTATTTAGCAATGAGCAAATTAATCAGTTGGCCTTTTGGCGCATGGCATGTACGGGAATGCTGGTCCATTTCGGAGTATTGTGTTTGACCTTTGACACAACCACCGTCATATCATCTTCAATATTCCCGGATCTTGACCTGATGACCTCTTCCATAATTAAATCGGCCACTTCTTGAGGGTCGTCCGTCTTCAACTCGGATACCTTGCGCTTCATCCACAAATCAAAGTTCTCGACATGCTTCGGCCCTTCAAAAACGCCATCACTCATCATGATCAGCAAATCTCCGGCTTTAAGCTGCTCACTGACCACATCTACATCAAATTCCTGAATGATTCCCATCGGGAGATTGCTGGCCTGAATTTTTATTACCTTATGGCCTCTCTTTACAAAGCTTGGAGTTGATCCAATTTTCAAAAATTTCGCGTCGGCATTCTGCAGATCAATCATTGCCAAATCCAAGGTGGAGAAAATTTCGTCTGTTGTCCTTAAAGAAAGAACGGAATTGACTGATTTAATGGCGACCTGCTCTTCAATGCCCGATTGAAGAATTTTCTGCAGGAGCTGAAGTGTTTCCTGGCTTTCCGCATGAGCCCGTTCCCCATTGCCCATTCCATCACTGATGGCAATCGCAAACTTTCCGCAGCCCAGTTCGATAGTGGAATAGCTGTCCCCTGATACTAAACCGCCGTCCTTCGCAGCATGTGCAACGCCAGTTTCAACCACGAATGCCTTGGCTGACCGGAATGTGACATGGCAGTATCCATTTGGGAACGCGGCGCATTCCTCTGAATTTACTAATATCGTTTCTCCCAAAATATCAGATAGCATTGGTGCAATTAGCTTTTCGCATTCCCCATGCCCCTGGCAATATGGGATGGTCATATCAATGTCGACATTTCCCTGCTCCAGGCTGTAAATTTCCACCTGCTCGATATGAATGCCAAACTCCTGAAGTGCTTCAAGAATCTGTTCTTCCTGCTTATGATGATTTTCCCGCTCTCGCTGGATTTCTTTCGCAAAATCCCCCATTACCTCCGAAACACCCATCAGTTGATCAGCTACCAGCCTTCTGCTTTCCTGAACCTGCTTCTTCAGCTTTTGGTTCGCCTTAAAATAAGTCAGCTCCTGCTGTACAGCTTCAGTCACTTTTTTCGATCTTGTGCAGTACTTTTCCCAATCCCTCGCAAGCTTTGGAGAAAGAGCACCTTCATTGTTGTCCACATCGTGCATAATATCCATCATATAGTCATAGGTTGTATTAAAGTTCTTTGACCAGCAATGATCTTTCTTAAAGCAGGTCTGGCATGTTTTTTCCGTTACATTGCTTAAGAAATAATCCACTTCCCTATCACCGTCTTCCTCCCATTCAGATGGCTCATTATGAGAGGAGAAGCTTTTGGAAAGGGCTTGGAAGACGCTTGAGAACTGGGCAACACGCTGTGCTGTCACATCGCGCATTTTTCTCATATAATGCTGCTGCTCAGCGGCATATTCAGGCGTCCCCGGGATGTGCTTGGCCAATTTCATCGTTAAAGCCTGCGGAGTTAATAAAAATAAGAGAATCGCTGCGCCTGTTTCATACAGAGTTTTCATGAGATTTCCGCTTCCTTCTCCATACATGCCCATCAGGAGTGTTGCAATCAGAAGGCCGAATGCCACACCGAACTTCCTGCCTTCTTTTAAAAGACCGCCTAATAGACCCGCGAAGGCCAGCAGACTCATATGATAAAAGCTCGATATATTCGCAAGGGAGAAGATCAGACCGGTTACCACCCCTACTGTAGAACCGACGGTGGCTCCTGCTACAAAAGCAAAGAGCAGGACAAGATAGCGAGACATAATATGCTCGACCGAAAGATCATAGACCGTCCAGCCGATCGTTCCCGTCATGACAGATGCCAGCATAATGATCAGGCAGACAATTTCTTCGGTTTTCAGTGATTGTCTGCGTTTATTTATCGAAAGCAGCGGCAGACCCTGCAGGAAAATCAGCGTTAGAATGAAACCAAGGCCTGATTCAATACCGGCCATCATTCCATCATATAAAGTCAGCTGGCCCTTCGTAATGAAAGCCTCCAGGAGCTTGCCTCCTAAAAGAGTGAAGAACACGAAAAAAGGCAGTGCCCTGATTTCATTATGCAGCCATTTTTTCGAGACCCGGAAGGCAAATAAAAAGATGAAGGTTATTCCAAAAGCAGATACAGCATTGGAGATGGACAATGTGGCAGCGCCTGCCATTAATCCCACTAGGGCCAGGGGCGCCTTATCCCTTCGTATGAAATAAACCGCTGCAAAAAACGGAAGGCTAAATGGGGTAAGCTTCGCCAATATCAAGGCTCTTCCAAGCAAAAAGCCAATGATCAGCAGAACATAGCCTTTTTTCAGAAAGAAATTCTCCAACCCCGAGTGGAGTTTTTTAAGCCTTTGGCAAAATCCAGTTTCGGTTTGTTGAAGGGCACTTCCCCGATCGGCTCCATTACATTCCTTTCTACCTTTTCCATTAAACTACACTCCCCATATTTTTATCGTTGCTGACAATTATAAAATCCAGCGCTCCAGAAGTTTGTCAAAATAGCGGACAAGCCCCGGCTTTTCGTTCGACGGTTTTCCACTATATATGGGGATAGATAACAAGATTTAAAATTGGTCTTTCTGAAGTTCCGCTTGGTTCTGACAAAAAAAGTAAACAAACCCTTGGAACGACAGCTTTCCGCGGAAAGAGAAGCTTGGAAGAAATTGACGAAGAGGCAAGGGAAATTTACGACATATTTCTTTAAATATCTTATTGACTTCCTTTTTAAAAATTTGTATTATAAATCTTGTGCTTCAGAGCACATCTATAAATCTATAAAAATATGGCGGTGTAGCTCAGCTGGCTAGAGCGTACGGTTCATACCCGTGAGGTCGGGGGTTCGATCCCCTCCGCCGCTATCTGAAATATTCGAGGTTTGAGCTTAAACCACTCAAGCTCCTCAAAATTCAATATTATCCTGGCCCGTTGGTCAAGCGGTTAAGACACCGCCCTTTCACGGCGGTAACACGGGTTCGAATCCCGTACGGGTCATTTCAAAAGAGCGTCAGCCTTAGGCTGGCGTTTTTTTGATGGTTTTGGATGAATTTTTCTTCTTTCAGAACAGCAGTTACCTAGTAATTGATGAACCTTTTTTAATTGCTTTCCAGTTATCGGTCACTTTGTCATGTTTAGCGGTCAGATTTTCAATAAATCGGTTACTTTTCCGGATTATCGGTCACTTCGCGCTGCATTAAGATTTCACTATTAATAAGTTTCCATCAGAAATTACTTCATTAAACAGCACAAAAAAACAAGCCCAATCGGACTTGTTTTCCATCCTGCTATATAGATCAATCAGCAGCAAGTTATCCTCGTTTAGCGCCTCTTCCTCCGCGTTTGGATTCAGTATGGCGTTTTAGCGATGACAGACGATCTTCGCTGTCCTTTAGGAAACGAGCCATTTTGGCTTCAAAGTTTTCTTTAGGGCGATGGTCGTTTGATCGGTTTTGGCGAGGTCGGCCAGAGTTTGAATTAGGTCTGAATTCTTTTCTGTCGCCTCTTTCAGGTCTTTCAGAACGCTCAGGCCGGTCTTTTGCCTTTTTGATGGATAATCCAATCTTGCCGTCCTTTTCGACATTAATGACTTTCACTTCAACCATATCACCCACTTTGAGGTGCTCATTAATATCTTTTACATACTTGTCAGCGACTTCACTTATGTGCACCAGACCCGTTGAGCCTTCCGGCAGCTCCACAAATGCTCCGAATTTTGTAATGCCTGTGACCTTTCCTTTTAACTTGCTGCCTACTTCGATTGACATTAAAAAAATTGCCTCCTTGAAAGATATAAAGTGAAACTTCCATCAGGTGCTGCAAAATACATCCTCAGCTCAGTCCAGCTGTACAGAATTATATTTTCATACATATTCACTGATGGGGAGTTGAACTTACCGGACCTTTACAGACAGTTCCCTTTTTACTAACTTCATTAGGTTTAACTTACTTTAAACGAAGGGGTACTGCCTGTTAATCTGCGATAAATCAAACTTACTATATATTATACAGAAACCAAAAAAAGAGTGTCAATATAGCGTCAATCGGCCTTTTTTCCTTTTTCTTTTCTTTTTCCGTCTCTTCTTCAGGGAGGTTAAAAATGATTTCGTTATTGTCGGATAGGAAGTAATCTTTGCGGGCAAGCTTCGCGATATACTCATCATCATTCAGCTTAACAATTTCTTCTTCGAGCATGACTTCCTTTTTCTTAAGGTCAGAAAGCTCCTGGTCAAGCCGGGTTTTCTCTTCCACTTTTTCTTCCAGAGCAGCAGACTGCGAAACGAGTGTGGAAATCATAAAAAATGAAACGACGGCTGCCAGTGTGAAAAATGCCGCTAATCTGCGAAATAATAGCTTTTTCTTACGGCCCGCACTGATCTCTGCTGCTTCCTGCTGTTTAACATAGCTGGTTTCCATTTTGGCTACATTTTTCTTCTTGGTGGCACTCACTTCCGCACTCCCTCCTTACTCTTTAGGTTTCTTCCACTTTGCAATCCATTTTAAAACATAATTCTTTATCAGCTGTAAATATCCTGCCAATTTATTATATAACTTCTCGACTGTTTTTTTAATCTTTTTCGGCAATAACTTCCACAAAAGTGACAAAATCCATTTGACAGGCAGAAAAACCACTTTCAAGATGAACCAAAAGACTCGAAGTATGACTTTTAAAAGGGAATAAAGTCCTTTTCCAAGCATAACGGCTATCGCAATTAACGCCATAATAAGACCCTGGATGGGCTTATAGATGAGCAAAGTAATGGTCTTCACGAAAAAGCGGTATATGGAGATCGCCATCCGGATGGATATCTCCAATACCCGCAGATACATTTTCTTAAATAAACTTTGATAAGCGGCAAAACCGCACAGCAAAGCAATGAAAATATAAAACCTTAACTCGCCTTGATTCACCAGAAATAAAATATAGAAGATTGCCAGGCCCTGGACGAGCCAAAAAAGAATATCATTAATAAATACAAGCCAGCTTTTCCGCCTGGTTCTTTGCAGGAAACGATTATACGTATCAAGGGCAGCCCCAAATACACTTCCCATGCCGATCATTGCCAGCATGGTCACAAATTGAGTGGTCAGTGTCATCGGAACAACTTGCTAAAGAAGCCTTTAGCTTTATCTCCATTCTGATCGTCAATATAAACAAGGTCAAATACCTTCCCCTTGATGGAAACAATTCCCTTGTCCACATCCAGATTCTTCATCTGCAGGTTCTGCCCTCTAATCGCCAGGAAACCCATCACCGTCTCCAGCAAAAATTCTTCATTATCAAAGCTTTCGACCTGTTTAACGCCAGTAATATCGAGCAGTCTTCTGCCTCTCATAATGACATCGTGTTCCTGAGTATTGGTTTTGTTTGAACTTGACTCATAATATTGACTCATTATTCATCCCCCGCAATCAGCATAGTACAACCTTTTTGTACATGTTTATGAAAAGGGGAATTAAAATAGAACAAGCCAATAGGAAAAGCGGAGGCGCTGCTGAATTTGAAAAATGATACGGATGAAATTACGCTAAATTAAGATTTAACGGCCAATATGAAGATTTTATCGGCCTAAAACGGGAATTTAACGGCCAGCAACGCTCTTTTATCGGCCGAAACCGATAGTTTAACGGCCAATCTCCATAGGAGCAGGCCTTATGCTTCCGATTCAACCTTCTCTTCTTTAACAATCGAGTACATTTCCGCCGCTTCTTCCTTGCGGGTCGTTTCCTGCAGGCGCTCCACTTTGACCGTTACCAGCTTCTGCCCGAAGCGGATTTGAAGTTCATCGCCCACTTTAACGGTTGAGCTCGCTTTGGCCTGCTGTCCATTTATGGAGATCCTTCCCTGATCGGAGACTTCTTTTGCCAGTGTTCTTCTTTTTATAAGCCTTGATACTTTTAAGAATTTATCTAATCTCATCTATTGCCACTCCTCTATTAGTAACCTTTGGATTTTGCCTCATTCCAGAATTCATCGAGCTGCTCGAGTGTAAAGTCTTCAAATTTACTGCCGCTCATCATTACCCGTTCTTCCACAAAAGTAAAACGGCGGATGAATTTTTCATTGGTTTTTCTCGCAGCTTCTTCGGCATCAATTTTATAGAAACGCGCAATATTTACAAGCGCAAACAGGATATCGCCAAATTCCGCCTCCATCTCGGGGCTTAAGTTCACGGCTTCCTTCTCGAATTCAGCAATCTCTTCTTTTACCTTCTCCCAGGCAGGCTCAACTTCCTTCCAGTCAAAACCGACTTTTGCTGCTTTTTTCTGAATTTCAGCCGCTCTCATTAAGTTCGGGAATGATTTCGGGACAGAATCCATCATGGATTCCTGCTTTTCACCCTTTTCTTCCTGCTTAATGCTCTGCCAATTTTTAAGCACCTCTTCTTCATTTTCTGCCTGTATATCACCAAAGACATGAGGATGACGGCGGACCATTTTTTCAGAAAGTCCTTCGATCACATCATCGATGGTAAAATAACCTTCGTCTTCGCCAATCTGTGCATGCAGCATCACCTGGAGAAGGACATCTCCCAGTTCTTCTGTCATATGCTCGCTATCTTCATTATCGATTGCTTCAATCAGCTCATAGGCTTCTTCAATTAAATATTTCTTCAATGATTCATGAGTTTGCTTTTTATCCCATGGGCATCCGTTTGGCCCCCGCAGTTCCGCAATAATGCTCCGCAGTTTTGAAAAATCTTTATAGAGGACTGCATCATTTTTTACAGGAGGCACATATACAGAAGTTAAGTTATTCAGTTCCATATTATGATCCAGTTCATGCAGCTGTACTTGTTTAATAACCTCATCCTTGCTGCCGGCAGCTGTTACAATATAAACCGCGTAATCGTAAGGCAGCTTTTCCATCAGTGTCAGCTTGACGTCGCTCGCAACAAACTGGTCATAAACCTGTCCAATGATGACGTGCTGGGCCACCTGGATCTCATCTCTGTTTAAATCGGTTCCATCCAGAAGCTGAAATCCTTCGATCGGATCAATTTTCAAAGCCTGAAATAAAGGATCAAGGAAGCTTTGTCCTCCTTCGATCATAATCTCAATGCCTCTCTGCGGAGCACGCTCTATGAGAAGCTGCACCGTACGTTCCGCAACAAGCGGATGTCCTGGAACTCCATATGTAATCTCTTTGGCAAGGGCTTCTTCCAGGAGGAATTCACAAATTTCCTCATACACTTCTTCGAATTTCTCATGTTTTTCGTAGATATGATCAAAAGACTGATATGTCAGCCCTTCTTGTTCGAGATCCCGCAGAACCGGATGCTCCTTTGTCCGCAGGTACAAGACCTTTGCCTGTTTAAGTTTTCGATATACGCCAAAAGGAAGCTGATCCAAGTCTCCTGCTCCAAGCCCGAGAATGGTTATTTTTTTCATAAAGCGATTCATCTCCTAGTCTTTTTGGGAAGCAAGAACATGAGTTTGCTTCCAAGCGGAAGCAGAGCAAGCTCTTCCTCTTTAAAAGTATTGCCTTTAAATATGATATACAAATACGTTAAGGCCCCCAGCGCTACGCCGCTTAATGCCTGGAATCCGGCAAACATTCTGCCCGGATCCGGTATTGGCAGCATGGCTGTGGCCTGAAGATACAGCTGCAAAACAACCGACATCATCAAAGCAGCAAATCCGGCCACCAATAAAAAGCGCAGAGAAATCAATGATATCTTCAAATATAAACGAAGCTTTGCAATAAGAAAAATTAAGACGGCAGCAAGCGCCAGGCACGATGCGGCCGCTGCACCTGCTGTGCCGTAAGAAGGAACCAATAGGATGTTCAGGCCAAGTTTCACGGCAAATCCCATCAAAATAGCCGCTGCCGGGAAAAAGATAAATCCCAGTCCCTGCAGGATGCCTGTGATTGTGATGATCAGGCTGCTCAGCAAGATCAGCAGACTAAGAATCGCCAGGACATCCGATCCTGACGAGTTTTCAAACAGCATAATATTTGCAGGCGTTATGATATTCCATAGGCCAGCCGTTGCTGCAGCACCAACAAGAATGCCGATTTGAAGGGCAAGTCTGATTTTATTATGAAGAAATGCAGGCTGATTTCTCATTTTTTCTTTGGAAATGAGCGGCACCAGCGACAGGGACATGGATGTTGCCACAACAATGCCCAGCTGGATAATCGGCTGTCCGCGGTCATACACACCTTTCAGCGCCTTCGCTTCCTCTCCTTCAATTCCGGATGTTAATAAAAGCGAGTATAAATTGAACGAATCTGCCAGCTGAATGAAAATAAGCACGAGACTGCTGATGCAGATGGCAAATCCCTGTATGATAATCGTTTTGGCCAGCTTGCCGCTTTGTCTAAAATCGATGGCAATGGCGGACGGCAGGTTTTTTCTTTCTTTTATATAAAAGAAGGTGATTAAAATCAGGATGGCAATAAGTCCGCCGGTTATGGCACCAAAAAGGGCCCCGCTTCCCACCATGTATAGAGAATTTCCTCCCTTAACAAGCAAATAAGCAGCGAGCAGGATGGTAATGACTCTGACAAGCTGTTCTCCTACCTGGGAGACTGCGGTTGGAACCATATCTCCTGTGCCTTGAAAATATCCCCGGAAAAGGGACAGAATCGGGAAAAGGAGAAACATGGCTGCCACCACTCTGAGTAAGATCGCCAGCTTCGGATCGCCCATCCTGACAGCCAGCCAGTCCGAACCCCAATACAGAATGGAGAACCCGATAAAACCTATTATGGACAGAACAAAGGCAGAAACGGCAAATAAGTTCTGAATATCCTTCTCTTTCTTTAGAGCGGCCTGCTCGGCATAAAGCTTTGAAATAATGACAGGAAATCCATATGTAGATAACACGATAATGATTCCATAGAACGGATAAACCTGCTGATATATATAAAACCCTACATCCCCAACGATATTTTGAAAAGGGACCCGGTAAACAGCACTCAAAATTTTTGTAATCAGGGCAGCGATCGTAAGGATAAACGCTCCTTTAAACAAATCGCCAGATGTCTGAACGGGCTTCAATTGCCCATCTCCTTCCAATTGAATTCGAAAGTATTATAGCACATTGGGGCTTTATGCGCGGATTTACCAGGATTGCACGCGTTGTTTTTCGGTTCTGCGCGGGTTTCGTATTTTTTCGGGCGGATATCCTTGGGTTGCGCGCGCTCACTATCCTTGTGCGCGGGAAATCTTTGTTTTCGCGCGTCAATTTTTCGGTTACGCGCGGGTTCGGGGTTCTTGTGCGCGAATTCCTCTGAATTGCGCGCGCGATCTGCTTTATGCGCGGAAGTACCTGTTTTATGCGCGCTCCTCGATTACGCGCCGGTCCAGGGCTTTTGTGTGTTGGCGCAACTCACTTACTTTCTGTGCTGAATACCCGGTTTACGTGCCCGCCATCCCCGAGCCCAAAGAAAAAGGCAGCATTCCGCTACCCCTTTCATTAAGTATCCATTTTTATGATTCCATTTGTCTGGCCAGGAAGCCTGCTGCTGTTTCAACTGCTTTTTGTTCCACGTCGCCCAGTGAATCTTCTTTTGCAAAAATGATAACTGCTCCAATTGGGTCGCCGTTTGCAATGATTGGGCCGATTGTATAAGCGGAGGAAGATTCTGTGTTCCCGTCTACAAGCGAGATGTCGCCTGACTGGTTAACCAGGACTGAACTGCGCTCTTCCATTGTTTTTTCAACAAGATCGCTTATGTTTTTGTTTAAGTAATCCTTTTTAGAACCTCCTGCAACAGCAATGTAAGTATCTCTGTCACAGATTAACACTGGATTTCCCAGGCTGTCATATAATGCTTCTGCATATTCTTTTGCAAAATCGCTCAGTTCACTGATTGGTGAATATTTCTTTAAGATGACTTCTCCATCACGATCTACGAAAATCTCCAGCGGGTCCCCCTCACGAATACGCAGTGTTCTGCGGATTTCTTTAGGAATGACTACACGACCCAAATCATCGATTCGACGAACTATACCTGTTGCTTTCATCCAACGTTGCCTCACTTTCATCTGATGATTTAATAGAAAAGCGGAAGTGCCTTGCTCACTCCTGACAAGCATAAGAAGAATCACACAGGAAATCCCGATTTCTAAAGTGATTTGACTTATGACTCAAGGGGCTAGGCGCTGGAGCTAGACAACTCTAACACCAGCTCAGCACTTACTCTTTCCTCTTTTGGCTATGATCCATAATTGGGAGAAAATGAATGCATCGCCATGTTTGAACTTAGTATCTTTCATATGGAAAGTTATATACGTGCACAAAAACTTTTTCTCATAGATGTTATTCATTCCAAAACCGGATAAACATTCCAAATGATCCTTCAACTTAAAATTACCCTCGTCAGAAAGAGATAAACATTTCTATTGTTTCATTTTATTGACAGTGATATTTCCATAAATTTACGCAGTTGGATGTTCCTGCTCTTTTTTCGCTTCCTGCATTCCTTTGATCACTTCGTATGCAATGTTAAGCCATTCATTTGTTTTTATGCCTTTAATATGGAGGACAGCTTTCAGTTTCTTTCCTTCCATGCCCAGGCCGATCATTCTGCCGTATTTGCTTGTGATCTGGAAAATCTTCTGGCCATCTATATGCTCGCTGGCCTTTTCCGATAATAGAATCAGTACTTCCTGTTTGGATTGTTTAACTGTCTCGACTCCGGCAAGTTCACCGTATGCCTTCATTTCGGCAATCTGGAATAAATATCCCACTTCATCCGGATACTCGCCAAAACGGTCAATCATCTCATCCTGGAGCTCTTCCACATCCTCAAGCGAAGAAATGCCGCGGAAGCGCTTATACATTTCTATTTTCTGATGGCCATCAGACAAGTAAAAATCAGGAATATAGGCATCAACATCCAAGTCGATCTCGATCTTAGCCGGTTTTGCCTCGACGCCATCCAGCTTATCTTTCCGTTCTTCAATCGCTTCTTTAAGCATTTGCGAATACAGATCAAAACCGACAGAGTCGATGAATCCATGCTGTTCTGCTCCAAGCAGATTGCCGGCGCCCCGGATTGATAAATCCCGCATGGCAATTTTGAAACCAGAACCGAGCTCTGTAAATTCCTTTATGGCCTGTAGCCGCTTTTCAGCTACCTCTGTTAATACTTTATCTTTTCGATACGTGAAGTATGCGTAGGCAACCCGGTTGGAACGGCCAACCCGTCCCCTAAGCTGATAAAGCTGGGACAGACCCATTTTGTCTGCATCATGGACAATCAGCGTGTTGACATTTGGAATATCTACGCCAGTTTCAATGATCGTTGTGCTGACGAGAACATCGGACTCGCCTTCCAGGAAGCTTAACATAACAGATTCTAACTCATTTTCCGTCATTTTCCCATGGGCATATGTTACCCTTGCATCTGGAACTAGCATGGATATTTCCTCGGCTTTTCGTTCTATATCCTCCACCCGGTTATATAGAAAATAGACCTGTCCATCCCTCGCCAGTTCCCTTTCAATTGCTTCACGAACCAATGCACCATTATACTCCATCACATAAGTCTGGACCGGGAACCGGTTCTCAGGCGGTGTTTCTATAACCGATAGATCCCTCACGCCCAGCATTGACATATGAAGGGTTCTCGGGATTGGCGTTGCAGTCAGGGTAAGGACATCTACATTTGTCTTAAGCTGCTTGATCTTTTCTTTGTGTGTTACTCCAAAGCGCTGTTCTTCATCAATAATGAGCAGGCCTAATTCTCTATACTGGATATCTTTTGATAAAATCCGGTGTGTGCCGACAACTACATCAATAGTCCCTGCCTTTAAGCCTTTAAGAGTTTCGGTCTGCTGCTTTTTCGATCTGAATCGGCTTAATAACCCAATTTCAATCGGGTAATCCTGGAATCGTTCTCTCATCGTTTCATAGTGCTGCTGAGCCAGTATGGTCGTCGGAACGAGGATGGCAACCTGTTTTCCATCCGCAATCGCCTTAAAAGCAGCACGGATCGCCACTTCTGTTTTCCCATAGCCCACATCTCCGCATAATAAGCGGTCCATCGGGCGCTCCCTCTCCATATCTTTCTTAATTTCATGGATGGAACGGATCTGGTCCTCTGTTTCCTGGTATGGGAAGGCCGCTTCAAATTCCCTTTGCATATCCCCATCCGGACTGAAGGCATAGCCTTTTGATGCCTCTCGTTCTGCATATAGCTTGATCAGATCATCCGCAATATCCTGAACAGATGATTGAACCTTTTTCTTAACCCGCTTCCAGTCGTTTCCGCCCAGCTTATAAATTTTTGGCTCTTTTGCTTCGGAGCCGACATATTTCTGGACAAGCTCAATCTGTTCTACTGGCACATACAGCTTGTCGCTGCCCTGGTAGCGGATATGGAGATAATCTTTGTGGACCCCGTTAATCTCAAGAGTCTCAATCCCTAAGTATTTTCCGATCCCGTGATTAACATGAACGACATAGTCTCCAACCTTCAGTTCGGAATAACTTTTAATTCTTTCTGCATTTGAAAGCTTTTGCCTGCGGGCTTTCTTTTTGTGCGCTTGTTAAAAAGCTCTTCTTCCGTAATAACAGCCAGCTTTTGGCTTGGAAGTTCGAATCCGGTCTGAAGACTGCCTTCTGTAATTTGAATTTTCCCTGTTAAAATCGGGTCATCCTCACTCACAAATGCCGCTTCAATCTCATAGTCTTCAAGCACTCTTTGCAGCTTTTTAATCCGCTCTTCGTCCGGACCCAGGAATACGACTGAATATCTGCCTTTTTTCCACCTGTCCAGCTCGCTTTTCAGCACATGCATTTGTCCATGGAAATTCTGCATCTGTTTGCAGGTGACATTAATGATGTTTTGCGGATTTGTATTCGGTACATGTCTCAGGAACAGCGACATATACGTAATCGGATGCTTTGAACGGTGCAGAAACTCTTTTAAGGTGTGTGAAATCTTCACATCATGAATGATCTGGCCCTCGCCTAAAAGACTTGTATACCACTCGGCCTCTTCCTTATCAAGAGAGTCATTCATTTCCTGCACACGGCTGATTTCGTCAATGAAAATTAAGCCATTGGCAGGGAGATAGTCTACTAAACTACTTCCTTCCTCAAAGGCAAACGATAGGTATTTGAAAAGGTGTTCAGGCTTGTTCCCCATTCGAAGCTGTTCTAATTCATAGCCAACATTCTGGGCCAGCTGTGTTTTCGCTTTATCATCTTTCAGTTTTTTCAGGCTTGATCCCAAACCTTTTTCCAGTTTTTCAATTAATGTCTGGAAGTGTTCTGAATCCAGAGGTATTTCGGTTGCTGGTCCAATCGAAATCTCGTTTAATTTTTCTTTTGACCTTTGGTCCTCCAAAGAAAAAGTCCGGATTGAATCAACTTCTGTATCAAATAGCTCAATCCTAACTGGATCAGCCTCAGTCAGTGGATAGATATCAATGATTCCGCCCCTGACGCTGAATTCTCCCGGCGAAGAAACCATTTCCGAACGAACATAGCCCATATGGACAAAGTTTTTTAATTGTTCGTCTGTCAGTTCATCACCAATTTTTAAAGACAGCTGGTATTTCTGCCAGTGGCCTGGAGGCGGGAGAATCTTTCTTAACCCGGCCATCGGGACGATCATGATTCCTGTTTTATATTTGCTCCAATAATTTAAAGCCTCAATCCGCTGGGCCTTTAATTCCGGGCTGGCAATCCCCATTTCCGCTGCAATCAACTCATTTGCAGGATACAAAAACACTTCCGATTCCCCAGCCAGATTGACAATATCATCATATAGCTTCTGTGCCTGCAGAAGGTTGTGTGTTACTACTAGCATCGGCCTTCCCGATTGCTCATATATGGAAGACAAAAACAAGGTGCGTGCTGATCCAGATAATCCGGCAAGCATTTGCTCCCTAAGTCCTTCCTCTATGCCAGACATGATGGAACTTACATCATCCTGCCGGCTAATAATCTCTTTAAGACCTAACATGAAAGCCCCTCCTATAAGAAAAGCGTAAGCGCCTTGCCCACCCCCGACAAGCTCCTCGAGGGGGCAGGTGCTGAAGCTAGACAGTTCTCGAAGTTAAAAGTTATACTTTCTATCTTTTTAGAAAAGCGCAAGCGCACCTATCATCTATCATCCCCGGCAAGCATAAGACGAGCCTCACGGAAAGGAGTTCTTTGCCTTTTGGGAGGATTTACTTATACCTCGAGGTGGCAGGCGCTGCAGCTAGACAGTTCTCAACATTTAAAGAGTATCTTTTCCCAGGCAGTTCAACCGCCAAAAAGCAGGTGCCAATTCAGGCCCATCGAGCCAGATAACTGACAGTCTGCAAAATCCATTTTAACTTTCATTAATCTTACTAATAAAATATGGATGCAACAAGAATCTATAGAACGGTTTCTATTAAATAAAATGATTGCCTCAAATAGAAATAGAAAAATGCTTTGGATTGTCTCCAAAGCTTTTTAATGAATAATAAAGTCCTGCTGATGATAATCCGGATTGCGTTCCAGTGATTCCTGGCAATCCTCACAGATCGCTTTTACATGCATATCTCCTGATTGTTCATAGGAGATCATCTCCTGGCGTTCCTGATCGTTTAGCTTATGGAAGCCAAGCTGCTCTGAATAAACTGAGCTTTTCTCTATTGAACCAATCTTTGTTCCGCAATGACGGCAATGATAATGAATAGCCATGCCTGTCCCTCCCGTTAAACTGTCCATGATTCTAGTATGGACCTCAGGAAGGGAACTTATTCATGCAAAAGACGATGCCGGCAATGAAAAGATACATTATTCTATGATAAGATTGATAAAATATGAAGATTATTGATTAAAATCGTTCATTACCTGTAAAAATGGTTTTTTGAACCATTCCTCACAGGCATCTGCGCACTTTTTAGCCGTTTCGTCCATAATAGCCTGTTCTTCTTTCGTGAAACGTCCCAGCACATAGTCAGGCACCTTCATGCCGCTCGGCGGACGGTCGATGCCAACTCGGATTCTGTTAAATTCCTGTGTTCCCAGATGTGCGATTGTAGATTTGATCCCATTATGGCCTCCTGCGCTCCCTTTTTGACGGAGACGTATCCTGCCTACAGGAAGATCCAGATCATCATAAATGACCACAAGTTCATCATCATTTATCTCGAAATAATCCATAACAGCCCGGATGGATTCTCCTGATAAATTCATATATGTAAGAGGTTTTAGCAGAAATACTTTCTCTCCATTCACGTAACCTGTGCCAAATACGCCTTTCAGCTTGGCCTGATTCAAAGGAATATTCAGCCGGTCCGATAAGACATCAATCACATCAAAGCCAATATTGTGCCTTGTTTTATCATATTGCTTGCCGGGATTCCCCAACCCTACAATTAATTTCATTTTCTCACCCCATATTCGAAAAGCGCAGAAGCCCAGCATTTATCCAGGCGTGCGCTCTGAGCTTTTTCATTTCTCTTTTTCATTATAGTAGAAAGTGTGTTGTTCGATAAGAAGAATTCTGTCGAAGTTGTGCCAGGGACTCGATTGCCCCTGCTGCTTCTGATCTTATCCGAATGCGCGTCTCATTCGGATTCATTTTAATGCCATGCAAACAGGGGCTGGCCATTATTGCCAAGCCCCTGCAAGAATAGTTTCCCTGAGCTTATTCTCCACCTGCTTTATCTTCATTTGCTGTTGTTTCTCTGCCTTCTTCATTTTCAGGAGTACCAGCTTCCTGTTCTTCACCGCTGTTGATTTCTTCTTCCTGTCTCGGAGGAAGGATGGAAGCGATAACCTCTTCATCTTCATTATTGATTTCATAGCCGCGATTTGCCTTGATATCAGCGACTGTTAAGGTCTCATTCACCTGCAGATTTGTTACATCCACTTCAACAGAAGGTGGAATATTATTCGGTGTCGCTGTAACAGAGACTTCATGCATGGATTGCTGCATTACGCCTCCATCTTTTACTCCTGCTGCATCTCCAGTCAAGACGACGCGTACATCGGCTGTCATTTCCTTATTCATATCCACCGCTAGAAAATCGGCATGGACAATTTCATTTTTAATCGGATTGGACTGGTAGTCACCAAGCACCACTTCATGTTTGCTGCCATCTACATCTAATGAAAATACGCCGTTTCTGCCTACTTCCTTGATCGTCTTTAGAAAATCGGCTTCGCTTAAGTAGATGGATTGGCTTTGAAGTTTTGAACCATACACAACTGCCGGAATATTACCTTCTTTTCGCAGTGAAGTTAAGTTGGAGTTGCGTGAACCTTTTCTTTCCTTTGCTTGCAATACAGCTGTCATAAATACGTCCCCTTCCTCATTTTGAAAAATTCTCGTCTATATAAAAAAATGCCCTAAAATGAGGAAGTCTAAACGTTTTTGTTTTTTTCATATGCTATTTTTAAAAAGAACGCAGACCAGGCTTGCTTTACAGCAAGCCTGGAAAAGTTATTTAATTACCTATTAATCAAACAGAGTGCTGACAGATTGCTCTTCATGAACTCGGATGATTGCTTCACCTATTAGCGGTGCTACGGAAAGTTCGACAATCTTGTCTGTTTTCTTCTCTTCTGGAAGAGTAATTGAGTTTGTTACAACCAATTCTTTGATTGTTGAGTTTTCAATTCTTTCGATGGCAGGTCCAGATAGAACCGGGTGTGTACAGCATGCATAGACTTCTGATGCACCGTTCTCGATCAGGGCATTTGCTGCTAATGTAATGGTTCCGGCAGTATCAATAATATCGTCGATTAAGATGGCAGTTTTGCCATCGATGTTACCAACAATGTTCATGACTTCAGCCACATTTGGCTTTGGACGGCGCTTGTCAATGATGGCAATCGGCGCTTTTAAGCGATCAGCCATTTTACGTGCACGTGTTACGCCTCCGTGGTCTGGGGATACGATTACGATGTCGCCATCCATCATTTTGTTCTTAAAGTAATCAGAAAGGATTGGCACACCCATTAAATGATCGATCGGAATATCGAAGAAACCTTGAATTTGCGGCGCATGCAAGTCAAGTGTAATCACACGGGTTGCACCAGCAGTTTCCAAAAGGTTTGCTGCAAGCTTAGCTGTAATCGGCTCACGCGCTCTTGCTTTGCGGTCCTGGCGGGCATAGCCATAGTAAGGCATTACAATGTTGATGGTCTTGGCAGATGCACGCTTAAGAGCATCGATCATAATTAAAAGCTCCATTAAATGCTCATTAACAGGAGAGCTTGTAGATTGGATTACATATACATCGCATCCGCGGATGCTTTCTTCAATGTTAATTTGGATTTCGCCGTCGCTGAAGCGAGTTACGGAACATTTACCAAGCTCCACACCAATTACATTGGCGATTTCTGCAGCTAGCTTGCGGTTTGAATTTAAACTGAACACCTTTAAGTTTGGATCTAAATACTGGTTTGACATTTTGGGCCTCCATCGATTTATTTCTTACATATAGAAAGTTCGGTTTATTTCTTAATATTTAATTTTTGCGTGTAGTTTTCCTTGTTCACCTGGCGTGCACGGGCAATGGAAAGAGCTTCTCCCGGCACATCTTCTGTAATCGTCGATCCTGCTGCCACATATGCCCCCTCCCCAATCGTTACCGGTGCGACGAGATTGGAGTTGCATCCAATGAAAACACCATCTTCGATTTTGGTCAGGTATTTATTTTTGCCATCATAATTGACAGTGATTGAGCCGCAGCCCAGGTTAACATCTCTTCCAACTTCTGCATCGCCAATATAGCTCAGGTGAGAGGCTTTGCTTCCTTTTCCAAAAACAGACTTCTTCACTTCAACAAAGTTGCCGATTTTCACTTCATCATGAATATCTGATTGCGGGCGAATGTGAGCAAACGGCCCAATATTCACTTGTGAACCAATATGGCTGTCATGTGCAGCAGACTGGCGGATCACTGTGCCTTCCCCAATATGGCAATCAGAAATCTCTGTATGAGGACCGATCACACAATCAGAACCGATGACTGTATTGCCGGAAATGACCGTTCCAGGATAAAGAACTGTATCAGAGCCAATTTTCACATCCGCACCAATATACGTGTTTGACGGATCGATAATGGTAACGCCGTTACGCATGTGTTCTTCATTAATCCGTTGTTTCATGAAGGATTCGGCCTGTGATAAGGCTACCCGGTCATTGACACCCAGGGTTTCGCCAAAATCAGCCGTCTGGTAAGCCGTAACGACTTCGCCTTCATTTTTCAGGATCTCAATCACATCCGGCAGGTAGTATTCACCCTGCACATTATCATTTGTAACTTTGTTTAATGCTTCAAACAAGGCCTTATTATCAAAGCAATAGGTCCCAGTATTGATTTCTTTTATCTTTCGTTCTTCCTCGGAAGCATCTTTCTGTTCAACGATTTTTTCAACCATCCCCATATCATTTCGGATCACGCGTCCATATCCGAATGGATTTTCCGCATGGGCTGTTAAAATAGTCGCTTTGGCAGATAGCTCTTCATGATGCTTGAAAAGCGCTTCCATTGTTTCATGTTTGATGAGCGGTGTATCTCCGCAGACTACGAGCGTCACGCCCTCTTTGCCTTCAAGCATATCGCGAGCCTGCATAACGGCATGAGCGGTGCCAAGCTGCTCCTCCTGAAGAGCATATTTGCTGCTAGAGCCAAGCTGCTGCTCCACCATTTCCGCTCCATGTCCAGTAATGGTGACAATTTCTTTTATGTTAAGCTTTGTAACTTGATCAACAACATGTTGAACCATCGGTTTGCCGCAAACAGGGTGAAGGACTTTGTAAAGCTTTGACTTCATTCTTGTCCCCTGGCCTGCGGCTAAAATGACCGCGTATCGATTAGACATTGACAGGCCTCCAATTTAACCTTTTTATCCATAACGAATATATCTTAAATGGGCTCTTATTTCAAGAAATGATGACAAAGTACATATATTTGTCATTACCATTAACGGTATTTTCTGAAGAAATGGTTTAATATTTTCACAGACAGGGTAATGAAGAAGATAGAAAAAAGCCCTAAGCACCGCCTGTAACAGGGGGTCTCAGAGCTTTAATTCTTCACAGCTAAATAAAAAAGAGCCTTACTTATGTAGCAGGCCCTTGTTGATATATTTTCTTAGGAAGCACCGGCTTCTTCAAATTCCACTTCTAATTCACCTAAACGGTGGTACTCGGCTAATACAGCCTCCTGGATTTTACCGCGCGTTCCTGAATTGATCGGGTGCGCGATATCTCTAAACTCCCCATCCGGAGTACGTTTGCTCGGCATAGCTACAAATAAGCCATTATTCCCATCAATTACACGAATATCATGAACAACAAATTCATGATCCAGCGTAATAGATGCGATTGCCCTCATTCGTCCATCCGTGTTAACGCGGCGTAATCTTACGTCTGTCACTTCCATTCTGTTCACCACCTTTTCGAGAAGATATAATCCTAATTGTATAAATTCAACATATTTACTGAATCTCCTTCTTAGATAAAAAATATTTTTTGAATATTTTGTTCAAAGTAAAGCATTGTCTGTTAAAGCACTTTTCTGTAATAAAAAACGCCCGTTCACTTGAACGAGCGAAATAAATGCGGTTATTTATTTGACGAGGGCCACTACTTCAATTTCAACCAATGCATCCTTTGGCAAGCGTGCCACTTCAACACAGGAGCGCGCAGGCTTGTGTGTGCTGAAATACTCCCCATATACTTCATTGATGGCTGCAAACTCGTTCATGTCCTTGATAAACACCGTTGCCTTTACCACGGTATTTAATGACGCACCCGCTTCTTCAAGCACTGCCTGAAGGTTTTTAAAAACCTGATGCGTCTGTTCCTTTACATCCCCATCTACCATAACACCTTCTGCCGTAAGCGGAATTTGCCCTGAGCTATAGAATAGGTTATTTACAGTAATTCCCTGAGAATATGGCCCAATTGCTGCCGGAGCCTGATTCGTTTGAATGACTTTCATGAATTCTCCCCCTAAAAAATATGATTATTTTTTAAAATAGTTGCCTTCACTTACATTGATTTTCTTTTCCCTCACATCAACATCGGATAGACGCACTAGAGAAAGGTACTCATCAACAAGCCGTTCTTCTGCTTTTTCCGCCTCGACCAGGACAGCAATCCCAGCGAGGTTTGCCTTGAATTCTTCCAGCATGCTGACCATGCCATTAACCGTTCCGCCAGCTTTCATAAAATCGTCAATGATTAAGACGTTGGATCCTTCTGCCAGGCTTCTTTTTGAAAGAACCATGGTCTGAATCCTTTTCGCAGAACCTGATACATAGTTAATGCTTACCGTGGATCCTTCTGTCACCTTGCTGTCCCGTCTGACGATGACTACCGGCACATTGAGATAGTTAGCGGCAGCATAAGCAAGCGGAATCCCTTTTGTAGCTACCGTCATGACCACATCAACGGGCTTATCCGCGAAGGCTG
Source organism: Cytobacillus pseudoceanisediminis (assembly GCF_023516215.1). Classification (NCBI taxonomy): domain Bacteria; kingdom Bacillati; phylum Bacillota; class Bacilli; order Caryophanales; family Bacillaceae; genus Cytobacillus; species Cytobacillus pseudoceanisediminis. The sequence goes on from NZ_CP097349.1 coordinate 4,094,954, forward strand.
ATGCAAAAGCCTTCCTGCTCGCTGTACAATTAAAGGATCTCCAAGAATGTCAGTCATATAAAGATAGCCGCCGGGAAGAAGCCTTTCCGGACTGGCAATTAAGCTGCAGAGCTCATCTACAAATGGCCGGGCTTCATCATCTGTTACTTTAACATGAAACTTTACGCCGCCTGCTGCTCCGGAAACAGTTTGCAGAGTGCCTATTCCTCTTTGTTCAAATGTTTCTTTAATGATTGTGAGATCTTCACTTATCGAAGACTTGGCAGAACCATACCTTTCTGAAAAGAAAGTTAAGGATACCAGCTGACGCGGATGGTTCAATAAATAATTGGTCATATCTATCAACCGTTCGCTTCTGCGAAATTTCATTGTGGAACCCCCATTTAAATCCGAATATTTTAACGATAATATACCATTAATATACGGATTTAATCAAGCTTATGTCTTTCTCCGAGCATTCTGACCGCAAAAACCTGATCGCAAAACCCTCTAAGGCCATTATAAATCCGATGCATTCTCGAATCATGATGCACAAGTCCAAAAACGGTCGGTCCGCTGCCGCTCATCAAAACGGCATCCGCACCAAATCGTTTCATCTGGTCTTTTATCTGCAGCACCTCGGGATGCATATTTAATGTTACATCCTCCAGAACATTTCCCATGTTCCGGCAGACATCATCATAGCTGCCCGCATTTATCGCTTCGATCATTCCTGCAGTATTCGGATGCTGTACCTGCTCTACGTCCAGTCTTCTATAAACATCAGCAGTCGATACGCCGATGAACGGCTTAGCCAGTATGACCCAGCATGTAGGAGGAGCAGGAAGCTGCTGAATCTTTTCCCCTCTTCCAGTAGCTAAAGCAGTTCCTCCGTATACACAAAAAGAAACATCAGAACCAATTTCCGTCCCGATTTCAGCAAGCTCATCCAATGAAAGCCCCAAATCCCACAGCTTGTTAAGGCCTCTTAGAGCTGCCGCTGCATCACTGCTGCCCCCAGCAAGTCCTGCAGCAACCGGAATTGCTTTTTCTATTGTAATGGACACACCTTTTTTCACTTGAAACCGTTCCTTAAGAAGGTGTGCAGCCTGATAAGCCAAATTCCGCTGATCATCCGGAACAAAACGGTTATGAGAGACAATTTTTATCTCATCTTTATCTAAAAGTGTTAATTCCAGGCGATCTGCCAAATCAATCGTTGTCATTATCATTTCCACTTCATGATAGCCATCTTCCCGTTTATGTAAAACATCTAATGACAAATTGATCTTAGCAGGCGCCTTAACCATGACCTTCAACATTTCCACCTACTTCTTTCCTATAAATCGGACTCCTGTCCAGCTCCACAAGCGAAGCACTTTGGCCTGCAGGGAAAGCCATACCACATTCAGTATTGACTTTATTTTAAACGGCAATAAGCGGCAGTATTGTGCTTTTCTTCTAGAGCGTCTCCATTTTTTGTCCTATTTTACCACAAATTAAACATAAAAGCTCAGGTGGCTTGGAATATAAGGGTTAACCCTATTCGATAAAGGAAAAGCCGAAGCATAGGCTTCGGCTGACGCAGTGCATATTAATGCTTAAACATAATCTGTGCGAATGCTATTTGTTAAGAAGGTTCTGCTGTGCGATTTCGATAGCCCGCTTAACCATATTGCCGGCATCTTTGGCACGGATGCCGCCCCAGCCTTCCTTTTGGACTACATCATAAAAGCCAAGCTCTTTCGCAATTTCTTCTTTTAAACCATCTGACATAACGCCCCGTCTTCTGCCCAACATTAACATCCCCTTTCACACTGCGGTATGTATAGTATGTGAAAAAGACCTTTTATTCATTAAGAAAAGCGCAAGTGCCTCAGGAACAAGCCAATAACCGCTTGTTCCTGAGGAGAGGATCCAAAGAAGCCCTTTGAAGCCCTTCCATGGCGCTCACCCCCGGCGACACCTCAAGGGGGCAGGCTGCTGACAGCTTTAAAAATAGGCAAACAAAAAGCAGTAAACAATTTGTTCACCGCCCGCTGTCATATATATTAGCTTAAAGCAACCTGTCCTGATGTGTCTTCATAGAATGTAATTTGAACCGTTTCTGTTAAAACATCTGCATAGCTGTAAGATACCCGTTCAAATGCATTTTCATCCTGATCTAACTCAATCACAAATACTGAAGGATACGTTTCTGCCAGAACCCCTGAGCGTTCAATGGTCTTTCTGCGCCCGCCATTTGCTTTTAGCAGGAGCCTTTTCCCAAGATTTGAATCAAGAGCTTTTTTAATATCTGATAATGTTTTTGCCATTCGGTCCACCTCACTATGTTAAGTATATCACACTGACACATTACTGTCAAACAAAAATATAAATTATAACAGTGTTTAAAAATAAATGTCAATATGTTTTGTTCTACTTTTTCTTCTAATTTTCAACAATTTTAGGATTACCTTAAATGGCAAAGATTATGTATAGTTTTGGAAAGCCTTATGAGACTGCATTTCATTACCTGGGAAATAGTCAAATTTCACATGCGCGAAATTCCTCGAAAAATGCTTAACAAATTCTAATTTTTTGCGGGAAAACATAAAAAAACAAGCCGCTATAATACACAAACGGCCTGCTGATTAGGATTCGTTTAGATCATCGTCATTGTAAGGCATTCCTGTTCTCAGGACTCCCCGGGTTTCAATTCCTCCAAGTCCCTTTTCACCTGTTAATGTATTTCTTAAGATATCCCATAAATTGATTCTTTCCATAAATGGAGTAAGGCTGACTTTCGCAACAATGTATACGGGGTCAAGGGCATGGATATTCACCCTGGAAGGAGAACTGGCAAAGTTTGCGCCAGCATGGATCAGCGATTCGAAATGGGACTGGCATGCTCCGGCAAAAATGACAAGCTGATCAAGGTGGGGTATTTTTTTCCGCGCTTCCCTCACCGCCTGTACAAATTCCCTGGAGTGCCTATAAGCATTGATATCGGATTTCTTTCCCTTTGACTTTGAATAGGCATCATGACCTGTTACAACCAGGATATCAGGCCTGTAATGGTCGATGAGCTGTCCGATTTTCATCGGCATTTCCTTTTCACTGCAATGAATTCCAGTTACGGGTATTCCTATTTTTTCATAGACACTTAAGCATTTCTTTAAATAAGATGGATCACCATCCAGATGAAGCACCCTGCCTGGTATCTGAAAATAATTAAGTGTCTTGCTGTAGCCGTCAGTCACCTCATACTCCTGCTTCTCTCTTAAAAGAGCCAGGTCCTGCCGGATCAGCTGGAAAGACTGTTCCTCAAGCGACCTATACTCCTGCTCAAGCTTCATCCGCTGCGCCTGGTTAATGACGATTAAATCCTCACAGGGAGCATCCGCAACGAGACGGATATCTTCTCCGAATAATATGGCCATTTTTTGGCCGCCCTGTTCTTTAATATCAATCACGCGGAATAAAATATCACAGTGATACGAAATTCTTCCGACGATATCCATCGTATTTATAGTCAATGTCGTCACTCCAATTGCCCGAGGATAAACGCGGGCTTCTTCTGGTCTCTTGTTTGTGATTTATTATTTATGTCATAAATTATGCATTCGTCTATAAACATGTGCGTAGAATTAGAAAAGCGAAAAAGCCTTGCCCGCCCCCGACTCCTCGAGGGGGCAGGTGCTCGTCCTAAAAGCTATGCTTTTATTCGTATGATGATGAAGCTGACGAGGCATTCCTTGTAGTGCTATCCAGTTATTGGCGTTCAAAATTTGAGGCAAAAAAAGCCCGCTGTTTTCAGCAGGGCTTCATTTTTATGAAAAATGCGGCAGCAGGGCATCACTCAAGCGGGCAAATTCTTCAATGGATAGAGTTTCCCCTCTTCTGCCCGGCTCGACATTGGCTTGTTCGAGAGCGGAGAGAATATGTTCCTTCTTTTGTTTTCCTCCAGGAAGCTGGCTTGTTAAATTATTCAGCAGAGTCTTGCGCCTTTGTGCAAAGCTTGCTTTTGTCACCTTAAAAAAGAAGGATTCACTTTTAACCGCCACTGCAGGCTCTTTGCGCTTTGTCAGTTTGATGACGGCTGAATCCACATTCGGCTGCGGAACAAAGACCGTCTTCGGCACGATCATGGCCGTTTCAGCCTCTGTATAGTACTGAACAGCAATGGAGAGTGAGCCGTACTCTTTCGTTCCCGGACGGGCTGAAATTCTGTCTGCTACCTCTTTCTGAAGCATACAGACGATTCCTCTGATCGGAAGCTTGTCCTCGAGCAATTTCATGATAATCGGCGTTGTAACATAATACGGAAGGTTGGCGACAACCATAATATCGTTAATGCCTTCAAACTCCTGTTCAATTGCTGTCTTAACATCTGCCTTCAATACATCTTCATTGATGATGGATACATGGGGATATGGCGATAGAGTTTCCTCTAAAATTGGAAGCAGCCGCTGGTCAATTTCAAAAGCAAGTACCTTTTTGCTTCTCCGGGCCAGCTGTTCAGTCAATGCCCCAATTCCAGGGCCTATTTCAATGGCGCCCGATTCTTCCGATAAATCCGCATGATCGACAATTCTCCGGAGAATATTCGTATCGATCAAAAAGTTCTGTCCCAGGCTTTTCTTAAAAGAAAATCCGTACTTATCCAAAATCGCCCGTGTTCTGGCTGGTGTTGCAATATCTTTATGCATTTTGTTCCTCCTCGCGAATAGCTTCGATTGCCTCAGCAAAGTCTCTCTGGCTGATTTGAAACATCATTAAGCGCTTATGAAGCTGCTTGCCGTTTGTGTAGCCGATTTTGAGAAGTCTGCCAAGCTTTTCTCTTCTTTCCTTGGCGCCCTCTCCGCCAATCAGGCCTGCGGTTACCAGATCTTCTTGGGTAATGGTTTCTTCATAGGTTTCCTGCATAACCTGTGCGTCCTGTAATGCCTGACGGATCATTTCAGGCGATGCATGCTCAACGCCTACTCCTCTGCCGTGCTTATGAAGAGCATCCGCTTTTTCTATAAAGGCATGCTTGCATCCGGGTACATCATTGGTGATCGTATTCCGGATTTTTTGACCGGGAAAGTCCGGATCTGTGAATACGATTACCCCTCTGGTCTTCTGGGCAAGCTTTATTTTTTCAATGGTTTCCTGATTAATGGCAGATCCATTGGTTTCAATTGTATCGGCATCCAGGGCTCTTTTGATCGCCGCTGTATCATCCTTGCCTTCTACAACAATAATTTCTTTGATTTTCATACTTCCTCCAGGAAAAATTAAATATAAAAAAATTGAAAAAAACTTGAAACATTTCTGTAATGTAATTCGTCTAAATAGATGTAAGAAGAATATAGTAATAAAGAATAGTTCTTATTATATATGATGCAGCTGAGAAATGAAAAATGTTAATTATTAACCTTCTCTGCATTGAAATAAAAAATGCAGGGGAAGCCCCTGCATCACAAAAATTAGTTCAGTATTTTAATCTTTACGGTTTTTCTTCCCCACTTGTAAGCTTCTGATTTAGAGGAGAAGAATACATCGATTTTGTTTCCACGGATGGCGCCGCCTGTATCTGCTGCAACAGCATAGCCATAACCTTCAACATAGACCTTTGTTCCAAGGGGAATGACACTTGGATCAACCGCTATGACCTTTGCACCCGGATTGGCACGCAGATCCAAGCCAGTAGCAGTTTTGCCTGAGCATCCGCTGCAATTGGCCGTATAGGCTGTTGACGATACATATATTTCTTTTCCGCTTGCCTTGCTGCTTGTTCCGCGGGAAACGACCTGTGTTGCTGCAGCCACCTTTGTTCCGACAGCAACGACTTTATCCTGCTTTTCTTTCACTTGCTTTTCACTGATCAGCTTTCTGGAAACTTCCTTGCCATTCTCCAAGACGACTTCAAATTCTTTCGCCTTAAGGCCTTCTTTTCCAGCATTCATCACCTTTTCAGTGCCTTTAGCCAAGCTATTATCTTTCTTTGTCACAACTGCGAAATTAATTGGTTCTTCCACTACATCGGTGACTTTTTCAACTCGAATGACTTTTATGATGTCATTGGCTTTGACTGTCTCTTCCAACTTTGGTTCAACACGGTCTAAATCATTGATCTTGATTCCCTGCTGTGATAAAAAGTCAGCGACCGTAGTCGAAGTTGACCAAACCTGCTTCTCTTTGCCGCCATGATTAAGCGTTAAAGCGAATGCTTTCTCTACTTGAATTTCAAGGTTGCTTTTAATTTTATCCTCTGGCTTTGGCTGAACCTTATCATGTTCAGTCAGAGTAATATTCTGTTCTTTTAAAACGTCCCCGACCGTCTTTGCAGCCGTCCAAATCGTTTTCTTCTCGTTATCTGTTACAACGTTCACCTGTTTAGCCGGTTCATAGACAATTTCTGTATTGTCCTTAACCTCTGTGTTTACCGAGGGAAACACATAATCTTCTGAGCGAAGTGAAATATCTAGATCATCGAATATATCTTGAATCGTTGATGCATGCGTTTTGATGACTTTCTCTTGGCCATCTATCGTCAGTGCTACTGTTTTCTTTGTCGTTTCATATGCAATGAAACCGCAGGCAGCAGCAAAGACTACTAAACTAGCAGAAAAAATGGCCAATTTCTTTTTACTCAAAGACTTGGATAACAGGTTTTTCATGTTTTGAATCACGATGAAAAACGCCTCCTTTTCTCTCGGAGTGATTATATAGAGTATCTTGCCGACTGTCAACTCTTTCAATTTTCCAGCTTCCGAAAGGCTGGTGAATGCAGGCATCGGGCTATGATTGCCTGAATTCATAGAACTGCACTCTATCTCTATGTATGAAAGACAGCTCCTCTCTATGCATGCCTTCTTGCAAATGCCCCGTTTTCGATGATGCTTGCCTTGGATTTATACTTTTCCACACTCATCGGAAAAATCCTTCTTTTTTTGATTTAGGGATTTTTACGTCTCTTTTGGTAATCCCTCGTTTTCTGCCGATCAGGCGCTCAGCAACCGGGAGCGATTCCGGAAGTTTCCTCAAACCTTCAGACTGCCGGTTCTCTATCTGTCACGCTCCTCAACTGGCAGCAAACGCCCTCCGCTCGATCGGCAGGGGTGCTAGAACAGCACTTTTTCTAGTAAATGGCAAGCCCTCTCGTAAACGTATTTCCTATTATGCAAAAAAACCAGGAGAAAGGAAAGAGAGACTTATCGACATGGTTATCCTATGAGAAGACAGAGACATGTAGAACTTTTTAGAATCAGAAAAAATTTGGACAAGCTCCCACAGGTTTCGACAAAAAGAGATATCAGTTTATGCCGAATAATTTTTTTGCATTTTCTGTGGTTGCTTGTGCAACTTCCTCTACCGATAGTCCTTTTATTTCAGCTATCTGCTCTGCAACTAGTTTGACATAGCTAGGTTCATTCCGTTTTCCTCTAAATGGATGAGGGGTAAGGTAAGGGCAGTCTGTTTCAATCAATAGCTTTTCAAGCGGAATCACATCGGCTACTTCTTTTGGCTTTTTTGCATTCTTGAATGTCACCGGGCCTCCAAGTGAAATAAAAAAGTTCATATCTACACACTCCTTGGCAATTTCAGGGCTGCCGCTAAAGCAATGCATGATGCCGCCTACTTCTCCCGCTCCTTCTTCCTTAAGGATTTCGACTATATCTGCTGTGGCATCACGGTTATGGATAACGATGGGGAGCTTAACTTTTTTGCCAGACGGATCTGCTTGCGGAAGACTTCCTGCTGAATATCCTTTGGTGACTTGTCCCAATAATAATCCAGGCCCATTTCTCCCAGGGCAACGACTTTTGGATGGCTGGAAAGCTCTTCGATCCACCGAAGATCATCCTCTGTCATATCGATGGCATCAACCGGATGCCATCCTACACTTGCGTAGATGAAATCGTATTTCTCAGTCAGCTCCATCGCCTTCTCAATCGTTGGACGGTCAAACCCAACGACCACGATGTTGGAAATTCCTTCATCAAGGGCCCTGTCAATCACCTCTTGTAAATCTTCGTTATATTGTTCGGCATTAAGGTGTGCATGTGTGTCGAAAAACATCAAAAAACTCCTTTTTCTTCATATTATTTTTCTATTACTATTATGTCAGGAATGTAACAAAAATAATGTGTTAGCAGAATGGTTCGAATTTAATAAACTCACTAGAAATTACTTTCTAAGTATAATTTTTCCCAAAAATAAAAAACATAGAAATGCCCACGGTATACGCTTAACACTTCTATGTTTTTATGTTTAACAGAAGAAATCAATAATATTATTTTACCCTTGCACCCAATGGAAGAGATTCAGCGATTGTGGCAAGTGAAAGTTCTCCGTCTTTTCCTCCTGCTAAAATCATTCCTTCTGAAAGCTCACCGCGAAGTTTAACAGGCTTCAAATTTGTGACGCAGATGACTTTTCTGCCGACTAGGTCTTCCGGCTTATAGAATTTGGCAATCCCGGAAACGACTTGGCGCTTTTCATAGCCAAGATCAAGCTGTAATTTTAAGAGCTTATCAGCTTTTTTCACCGGTTCAGCCTGAATGACCTGAGCCACTCTTAAATCGACTTTCATAAAGTCATCGATTGTGATTTCCTCACTATCCGGCTTTTCCTCTGCTTTTGCTTCCGGCTTTGCTTCCTCTTTAGGAGCAGATCCCTGCATTTTGGTTTTAATGAACTCGACTTCTTCATTAATATCCAGGCGAGGGAAAATCGGTTCTCCCTTTAATACCTTTGTGCCTTCAGGGATAAGACCAAATTTTTCAAGGCTTTCCCAAGATGTTAATGCTTCTTCGTTTACATTCAGCTGTGAGAATACTTCTTTTGGCGTACGTGTCAGGAATGGCTGCAGAAGCACCGCGATTCTGCGCAGGGATTCCGCCAGATGGGCCATCACACTCGCAAGATCTTCCCTTTTCTCTTCCTCTTTGGCAAGAGCCCAGGGCTGCGTTTCATCTATATATTTATTCGTTCTGCTGACAAGCTGCCAGACTGCCGAAAGAGCAACAGAGAACTCCATTTTTTCCATTGCTTCCTCATACTTGGAAACCGTCTCACGGTTCATTTGCAGCAGCTGCTGGTCAAACTCTCCGTTTGAATCTTTATATGACGGAATGACACCGTCAAAATATTTATTAACCATCGCAATCGTCCGATTCAAAAGGTTTCCTAAATCATTGGCAAGATCAAAGTTGATTCTTTCCACAAAACCTTCTGGGGTAAACACTCCGTCTGCGCCGAATGGCACTTCGCGAAGCAGGTAATAGCGAAGTGCATCCAGACCATACCGGTCGATAAGGGTAACAGGATCCACTACATTTCCTTTTGATTTGGACATTTTGCCGTCCTTCATCAATAGCCAGCCATGAGCAAACACCTTTTTCGGAAGAGGCAGATCCAATGCCATCAGCATGATTGGCCAGTAAATCGTATGGAAGCGCACAATTTCCTTCCCTACCAGGTGCACATCAGCAGGCCAATAGTTCAGATACTTGGAATCATCATCGGTTCCATAGCCAAGCGCTGTGATGTAATTTGATAGTGCGTCGATCCATACATAAACAACATGCTTAGGATTGTTCGGCACTTTCACTCCCCAGTCAAAAGTGGTCCTGGATACCGCCAAATCCTCGAGGCCAGGTTTAATGAAGTTATTGATCATCTCATTCTTGCGGGATTCAGGCTGTATAAAAGATGGATTTTCTTCATAATACTGCAGAAGCCTGTCAGCGTACTTGCTTACCTTAAAGAAATAGGATTCTTCTTTTACTTTATGAACTGGACGTCCGCAGTCAGGGCAGTTTCCATCCACAAGCTGCCGTTCTGTGTAATAAGACTCACATGGCGTACAATACCATCCCTCATATTCACCAAGATAAATATCGCCCTGTTCCACAAGCTGAGCGAAAATTTTTTCTACAATCTGCTTATGTCTGTCTTGAGTAGTACGGATAAAGTCATCATAGGAAATATCAAGCTTCTTCCATAGTTCCTGGATACCGGCGACAATTTCATCTACGTACTGCTGCGGTGTTATTCCTTTTTCTTCTGCCTTCTCCTGAATCTTCTGTCCATGTTCATCCGTTCCCGTCAGGTACATAACGTCAAAGCCGCGCATGCGCTTGTAACGCGCCATCGCATCACCGGCAACAGTTGTATAGGCATGTCCTATATGTAAATTTCCGCTAGGATAATAAATTGGAGTGGTTAAATAAAACGTCTTTAATTTGTCCTCCACAAGATTCCCTCCCTCATTTTAAAAGCGCAAGCGCCTTGCCCACCCCCGACAAGCACAAGACGATCCTCACGGAAAGGCGTTCTTTGCCTTTCTGGGAGGATTGGCTTGTACCTAGAGGGGTAGGCGCCGGAGCTAGATAGTTATCGAAGTCTAACGTTATACTTTCTTAAATTTTAAAAAATCCCGCCCAATTTGGACGAGAGTATTAATCAGAAAATCGTGCCGTTATTGGGCCTTCTATATCGATATTTTACAAGAAGTTATATTCGTCAGCATAACCTCTTATACCATCAAAATATACCTAAAAACTTGAAATTGTGCAACCAATAGGCAGAAGGGATGGCAGGATTCTTCTTAAAATAAATTTTTTTATTTTCTATCCCTAAAAAAGGAAATTAACTTTCGAATATTATTATAGCAAAAGTATAATAATTGTAGAATTTTGTCGAAATGTCGAAATGAGTCATATTACTGCTTTTTGAGTAGTTCTTTCCCCTTTCTATATTAAACCTTCTTTATTTCTATAAAAACGTTGTTATATCAACGCTTCAATTGGCATCCCAAAATTTTCTATTTTAATTGAAAATAAAGTAATTGACGTATATGGGAATGGCTGGTATTATAAATGTAATAAAGATTTTGTCGAATAATGACGAAACAACATAGATAGAGAAAAATATTATTGGAGATTTGAGAGGAGACTTTTATTATGAAATCCACAGGTATTGTTCGTAAAGTTGATGAGCTTGGCCGTGTAGTTATCCCTATCGAATTAAGACGTACACTTGGAATTGCCGAAAAGGACGCTTTGGAAATCTACGTAGATGACGAAAGAATCATCCTTAAAAAGTACAAGCCAAACATGACTTGCCAAGTTACTGGGGAAGTATCTGATGAAAATATCTCTTTAGCTAACGGCAAATTAATTCTAAGCCGTGACGGTGCTGAACAGCTGTTAAAAGAAATTCAAAACACTTTTGAATTAGCAAAATAAGAATGAAGAAAAGCTTCTCACGCGTGTGAGAAGCTTTTTTTATTCCTCAATATGATAAGCATGGTAAACATCCCGCTTATTTAATCCCCGGTCTTTTGCCGTTTGCTTAATGGCTTCTTTGCTCGAGAGTCCAGTTTCTTCTATATAATGTCTAACATGATCTTCAACCGGGAGATTCTCCCACCAGGCTGTTTCTTCATCCTGAACAGCCTCGGAAGTTCCTTCAATAATAATCACAAATTCTCCTCTTACCTCGCCGTTCGAAGCCCATTCCATTGCTTCCCCTACAGTTCCCCGGATAAATTCTTCATATCTCTTCGTCAGTTCGCGGCATAACGCGATATTCCTGTTGCCCATAATATCCGACATCAGCGAGAGAGTTTCCTTCAGGCGGTGGGGAGCTTCATATAAGATGATGGTTGCCGAAAGCTTTGAGAGATTCTCCAGCTCCTGCTTCTTAAGTTTCTTCTGCCTGTTCAGGAATCCGTAGAAATAAAAAGGCTGAGTATCAATGCCGGAAGCAATCAGTCCGGTAAGGGCAGCATTCGCACCAGGCAGGGGGACCACTGTCAGCTTTTCTTCAGCCGCCGCCACTACAAGATCGAAGCCCGGATCTGAAATCGCAGGCATTCCTGCATCACTGACAAGGGCAATCTTTGCGCCATTAGCCACTTTCTCAAGCAGCTTCTGTCCGCTTGCCTCCTTATTATGTTCATGATAGCTGATAATGGGTGTGGCGATTTCAAAATGATTGCAGAGCTTCTTCGTATTGCGTGTGTCCTCCGCTGCAATATAGTCAGCTTCCTTCAGGATTCTTACTGCTCGGAAGCTCATATCTTCCAGATTGCCGATCGGAGTCGGGACTAAGTATAAAATTCCCTTTGTTTCTTCATGTTCAAAGCTTTTTTGCTGCCACATATGTACCACCCGTCTCTTTCATTAAAAACTCATCCTTCTTTTTCCTGGACCATTGCTTAAATTCATATTCTGCTCTCATCGCTTCGCCTTTTTCCAAAAAAGGGCGGGAGAAGACCAGCTCCACCGGCCCCCTGCCCCTTGTATACTTGGCCCCTTTTCCTTCATTATGGGCCTTCACCCGTTTTTCAAGATCATTAGTGTATCCTGCATATAAGCTGCCATCACGGCAATGGAGAACATAAAAATAATGGCTATTCTCCATATAAAATCTCTCTCATTTCAGGTGTATATTCATTTTCTTCATTATATACAAATAAAGGAGGCAGGATTTTCAGATCCGGATTACCGTTTTTTACTGCCTCAATTAGCAGGGTGTTCGCTTCTTTTCCGGCCTTCGGGTAGACGAATTGCACCCTTTTTGGCTCGAGCTTATACTTGCGCATGAGCGTGACAATGTCCAGGAACCTTCCCGGCCTGTGTACAAATGCTACCTTGCCGCCCTGTTTCGCAAGACCGCTTGATGCTTTAATCGCATCCTCCAGTGTACAGAGGATTTCATGGCGGGCTATCGCCAAATGTTCATTCTCATTGATTTCTTCCCGGGAAGGAGTAGGGAAATAGGGCGGGTTGCAGGTCACAACATCAAATTTCCCATATCCTAAAACCTGATGTATTTCTTTAATATCCCCGCGAATCATCTCAATCCGGCCTTGAAGCTTATTGTATTCAATGCTTCTGACTGCCATATCATGCAAACGCTCCTGAATCTCGACGCCTGTAATGGCCCCCTTTGTTCGTGTGCTTAAAAAAAGCGGAATCACACCATTTCCGCTGCACAAATCAATGAGATTGCCTTTTTGAATCGGTACATATACAAACCTGGCCAGCAGGACAGCATCCAGTGAAAAAGAAAAAACGGCCGGGCTTTGAATAATTCTCAAATCTTCAGCCAGCAAATAGTCCAGCCGCTCCCCTTCTTTTAAAAAATCCATTCTTGATCCTCCATGCTACTCTGATTCTTTGCCTCTATGGAAAAATAGCCTTCCTATCATCAGGAAGGCTAAAATTTACTTCTTATTCAGGAAAGACAAGCAAAACAGACAGTCTCCCTCTTTTCGAGGGCTGCCGAAATGGAGATTGCAAATGTGAAAGCCTTCCTGATAAAGGCGGGCAAGGTTATCATAGCCTTCTCCAATATCAATCACCTTATCATCATCAGCAGCATCGGCAGACTGCTCTGATTTGCCTTTTTTCGCCGATGTACTTTCCTTTTTCGCTGATATGTCTAAATGACGTCTTAAATGTTCATTTTCCAGCTTTAAAGAGTTATTCTCTTCAAGTATTTCTGCCAAATGCTGCTTTAACTCACCAAGCTGCTGATATAACTCTCCAATTTGGGTTTCCATATTACTCACTGAGTCAAAGATTTCTTTTTTATCCACGACTTCCACCTCTTAATCTGTGGACTGAACTGATACAGCACCTTGTTTTAAAATTTCATCCAATGTATATTCGAGGACGCGCTCCGCTTCTTTTACATCAACCTGCAGAACACGCTCCAATATATTCAAGCCTACCACTTTTCCAGCTCCATCAGGGGTCTGAATCCATTCCCCAAGGTCCGGAAGCTGTTCTTTTGCTGCTTCGTACTCATCATTTTCATACTTCAGGCAGCACATTAAGCGTCCGCACAAACCTGATATTTTCGTTGGGTTCAACGAAAGATTCTGGTCCTTTGCCATTTTGATGGATACTGGATCAAAATCACCAAGGAAGGTGGAACAGCAGAGCATTCTTCCACATGGACCAATTCCGCCCAGCATTTTTGCTTCATCCCTCACACCAATCTGGCGAAGTTCTATCCTTGTCCTGAAGATGGCTGCGAGGTCTTTGACAAGCTCGCGAAAGTCAACCCGGCCATCAGCTGTAAAGTAGAAAATGACCTTATTTCGGTCAAATGTATATTCAACATCGACCAGCTTCATATCAAGCTGATGTGTATGGACCTTTTCACAGCAGACCTCATATGCTTCTTTGGCGGCCTGCTTGTTCTCCTCGACAATCATGCGATCCTTTTGATCTGCAATACGAAGAACCTTTTTTAATGGAAGGACAACATCATGCTCATCGACCTGCTTCGGGGCAATTACCACTTTTCCGTATTCTACGCCTCGGACAGTTTCGACAATGACAAAGTCATCCTTTTGTATTGAGAGATCTCCGGGATCAAAATAATAAATCTTGCCCGCTTTTTTAAAGCGCACTCCTACTACATCATACAAAGGAAGATCCCTCCTGCAATTTTAGCACAAGCTGTTCCATCAACAGCTGCGGATTCATATTTGCCTGTAATTTTCTTTTGGCTTCCAAAACAGCCGTCATCTGTTCCGTCAGACGTTTTGTAGAAGATTGCAGTGCAAACTGCTCTAAACGATTTCGTTCGTTCAGATGGACAACCTGGTCTTGTTTCCCAAGCTGAATATATAGTAAATCTTTAAAAATAAGAAGTAATAGATCCAAGCCGCGATCAATCTGCTCTTTTTCTTTAAAGTGCAAGAACCAATCCTCCTGCAGGGCAACCATCGCCTCTAGCGGATTCTTCTTTACCACTTCATATAATTTTAACACTATTTTTTGCGCTTGTACAAACCAATCATCAGAACTATATTGCAAAGCCTCATCCAAATTATTGGTAATTTGTGCAAGTAATGGTGCCTGGGCAGGATCCACTCCATTATTTTTTAATTGCTGAATCATTTCTGCAGGAGATAATGGTTTAAAAGAAATGGTCTGGCAGCGGGATAGAATAGTAGGAAGCATCTGCTGCGACTGCTCGGTAATAAGCACAGCGGTCGTCTCTGCATGGGGTTCCTCCAGGAATTTAAGCAAACTGTTGGCAGCGTTAACTGTCATTCTATCAGCATGTACAATCACATAAAGCTTGCGCTTAGATTCCACCCCGGTCTTTGAAAACTCTTCCTGCAGGCTTTGAATCTGACTTTTTTTGATAGAAAGCCCGTCCGGCTCAAGGATATGAACATCAGGGTGATTGCCGCTGTTGATCCTCTTACAGTTTGAACATGTTTCACATGGAACATACCCATCAAGCGGTTCAAGACAGAATCGGCTTTTCGCTAAAAGCATGCTTGCTTCCCGCTTTCCCGTTCCTTTCATCCCTTCAAATAAGTAGGCGTGGGCCAGCCGATCCTTCTCTATGCTATTTTTAAACATTTTCAATACAACTGGCTGTATGACCTCCAGCTGTTCCCACGTTTTTCCCACAATGATCACTCACTTACATATATATATTTATTAAAAGCCCCTTAATCTCGCCGACTTTCCCCAGTATATCGATAGATGATTCTTCTTTTTTCATTAGTTCATCCGTCAGCTCTGACAGCTTTTCATCAACCGTTTCTACCACTTTCAGAGAACGGCCCTGTCCATGCTGATTCCAGCTGTGCGATTGCTTCAGCTCCATCCCAAAGTCAACGGCTTCCTTTACAAACCGCTTTACAAGCGTTTTAAATTTGGCTAAATCCTTAAAGGTTCTGGAGCGGGCAAGCCTTTCTCCAGCGGCATCTATATCCTTTAACAGACCCTGAAGCTGAGAAGCCTGCATTTTCTGGTCCTGCTTTTGCACCATTTCGGAAAATTTCACGCCGTTTCCCGCCGCCTGCTTCTGCTCATTGCGGACATTTTCCATCTTGAGCCGAAGTTCCTGATTAATTTTCATACCTAATCCTCCGCAAAGGGCATTAAGCTCCCTTTGAATGTATTAAAAATGGTGGAATTGTTCAACTGGCAGGACAAATACCGTCGCACCGCCAACTTCGACTTCCACAGGGTAAGGCACATAAGAATCAGCATTTCCGCCCATTGGCGATACAGGTGCTACCAGCTGGTCTCTTGCTCTGCAATTTTCCTTAATAATCTGCAGGGCTCTCTCCACACGGATATCCTCTGTCCCAATCATGAACGTTGTATTGCCTGATTTCAAAAATCCGCCCGTGCTGGCCAATTTTGTCGCACGAAAATTATTGTCAACCAACGCATTCATTAGCTTATTGCTGTCCTGATCCTGAATGACTGCCAGAATTAATTTCATAAGCCCATCCCCTTTACAAGTTTTTAATCCGTTTTATCTTACTTTTATTATATCAATTATTTTATCTTCAAGCAGAAATTAAGGGAATACCGGAAAAATTATTTTAAAAACTGACTGGCAAGCTTATAAAAAAGCCTTAAAGAATATGATCTTTAAGGCAAATGTTTATATTATTTCTTTCAGCTTGCTCTCCGCCTGCTGATACACTTCCTCCAATGTTCCCGAAGCATTGATTTTAAAGATGCGCTCCGGGTAAAGCTCCATTAGCTTCAAATAGCCTTCCCGCACTTTGTGATGGAAATCAAGCTTTTCCAGGTCCAGGCGGTTCACTTCCCGTCCTTTATGCTGGTTGATTCGATCCAGCCCGGCCTCCGGTTCAATATCAAAATACAGCGTCAGTTCAGGCATCATGCCTTCGATGGCAAAGCTGTTTATAGAGTATACTTCATCAATGCCAAGGCCCCTTGCATAGCCTTGATAAGCAAGAGAACTATCAATAAACCGATCACATAATATGATATATCCCTTATCCATTGCTGGCTTTACTTTTTCAGCCAGGTGCTGCCTTCTGGCTGCCGCATACAGCAGAGCCTCTGTTCGCGGATCCATCTTTGTATTATTTTTATCGAGTATGACACTTCTGATCTGCTCGGCAATCTCAATTCCGCCAGGCTCTCTTGTCTGAAGAACCTGATAGCCTTCCTTTGCCAGATTGCTTGCCAGCATATCTATAATCGTTGTTTTTCCGGCACCCTCAGGTCCTTCGACCGTAATAAACTTACCTTTTTTCATTTTACTTCCTCCAGCTGCTGATATAGATCCTGATAAACGTTAATGCTGCCTTTTTTTATATTTTCCCCATTTTGAAACCGTGCTCCGGCCTTAATTTGAAATCTTATGCTTGCTATGTCTTCCCCTTCGATGAGTTCACCTGGGAATAAAAGCGGGATGCCTGGCGGATATGGAGTCACCTGCTGTGCACATATTTTACCAACCGCCTCTTCCAGTGCCACCGTTTTAATGGTGCATCGGTCTTGTTCCTTTTGCTCCAGGGCAAGGCCGGAGACAGGCCTTTTACTGAAAGGAATTTTTTCATGTCGGCCTGCCGGGCCAAATGATTTCAGCTCCTCTTCCAAGCATTGAATAACCCGTTCAAATGGATAATCCATATCTTTTTTTAAAAGAGGCAATACAAATAGGACATTATAAGGATCTGCCATTTCCGTAAAGATCCCATGCTTCTCCAGGAGAGCCTGCAGTTCATACCCGCTGAGGGCAGCTGCCGACTGGATGGTCACTTTTAAAGGATCACCGTTTTTATGTTCAAAGTTCAGTACTTTAATTCCTTTTATTTTACTTAGATTCTTTCGGAAGTGCCCCGCCTTTTCAAGCAGCGCTTCCTCATCCTTTCCCGAGAATGAGGCTAAATAGGCCCTTGCCAAATCAAGAGATGCCATAATGGGATAGGAAGGACTGCTTGATTGGAGAATCCCCAGATATTTGGACACTCTTTCTTCCTTTATAAAACGGCTATTAAAATGCAGATAAGCCCCCATCGTCATAGCAGGCAAAGTCTTATGTGCCGATTGTACAACCAGGTCTGCCTGAAGCTGAACGGCCGAAGCGGGAAAACTATCTCCCCCGATCAAATGTGCTCCATGCGCTTCATCCACCAATACTGGAACTCCATGATCATGAGCATACTCAATAATGCTTTCAAGGTTAAACACCATTCCGTAATAATTGGGATAGGTTAAGATTAGCGCTTTTGCTTCCGGATTTTGTCTGATTGCCTCTTTAACGGTCTCTAAAGCTACTCCCCCGGCAACGCCCCACTCTTCATTAAACTCAGGCGCTAAGAAGACAGGCTTAGCCCTAGCCAAAGTAATGCCATTAAGAATGGACTTATGGCAATTCCGCTGAACAAGTACAGTCTCATTTTCCTTTGCGGCTGACATGACCATGGCGAGATTCCCTGAGGTGGATCCGTTAACAAGGAAAAAGCTTTTTGGAAC
Source organism: Cytobacillus pseudoceanisediminis (assembly GCF_023516215.1). Taxonomy (NCBI): domain Bacteria; kingdom Bacillati; phylum Bacillota; class Bacilli; order Caryophanales; family Bacillaceae; genus Cytobacillus; species Cytobacillus pseudoceanisediminis. The sequence continues at coordinate 4,113,196 of NZ_CP097349.1, forward strand.
CCCATACAAATCGGCAAGCAGCTTTTGCGCTTTCAAAATGACTCCTTCAGGAGAATGCAAATCATCCAGTCCGCTAAGCTCAGTAGCATCGAGCTTTAAAATATCTTTAAAATAATCTGCTCCCTCACCGCCTGCAAGTTGACCGTTCTTATGTCCCGGCACATGAAAAGATACAGGCTGATGTGAAGCATGTTTTTTTAATTGTTCCCATAATGGAGTCTGTTCGTGATTCATATCTACATCACTTTCCTAAGATTCTTCTCCTATTTTAACAAAACAAGTATGTGCGTGCTATAAAAGAAACATTAGGTCGATATCTGCGCCAGTCCATAAAGGATTAAGGAAATTTATGAAAGAAATCCATTATAGACATACACCCAAATTAGATTTCCATCATACAATATAAATCAAGTAACCTCAAAAAACCCGCCAATGAATATTCGAAAAATTGTATACAATAACATTGATCTGGGCAGAATAAGTGTATGGAGGTGGAGTGATTGGGTTCGCTATTAGCAAAAAAACATGCAGGGGAAGAATGTGTCATATGCGAGCAGGCAAAAACCAGGGGAATACATCTATACACTTCTTTTATCTGCACAGATTGTGAAAAAGATTTAGTCACCACGGATACAAGCAATCCAAAATATAATTATTACTTAAAGAAACTGCGGAAAATAACCATGCCGGAGATATTTTCTTGAAATGTAAGCCCTTTGATAGGGGCTTTTTATTTTTTTGCCGGTTTGTTGGGCCGCTGAGTTATTAATCTCAGTGTTATCTGACATGAATTGGATTTATGTAACAGGTTTTTGATTTTACCTAGCAGGTATCCGATTTTATCTCGCATGTTTTATGTATATTTCACATTTGGCACAGTCATCTTTGCTGAAAACAGATTTGACTTTTAAAACAGACGGCGGAATAAAGAGTGGCGCATTTTTTTAGCTGAAGTGACGCATATATGCATTTTTCATAAAAAGAAGAGTAAGAAGATATTTGGATTCAATAAATCATCCACATACAAAAAAAGAACACCCATCAGGTGCTCTTTCATATGCCCGGCAGCGTCCTACTCTCACAAGGGGACAGCCCCTAACTACCATCGGCGCTGAGAAGCTTAACTTCCGTGTTCGGTATGGGAACGGGTGTGACCTTCTCGCTATCGCCACCGGACTATTTGGCTGAAGAAACTTCGTTCCCTCAAAACTAGATAATGCATGAAGAAGCATTTGCCGAGTATTCACCAATGACTTGTCTAGCTTCGGCTCCTAACTTCTCGGCTGTTTCGATCCGTCCCTCCAAATCCCAAAACCAGGATTTGAATGGCCGGCTCTCCAACGCCTCTCAAAGTTGAACAGTCGCCTCCGCTTTTCGTTTTGGTTAAGTCCTCGATCGATTAGTATCAGTCAGCTCCACATGTCGCCACGCTTCCACCTCTGACCTATCAACCTGATCATCTTTCAGGGATCTTACTAGCTTGACGCTATGGGAAATCTCATCTCGAGGGGGCTTCATGCTTAGATGCTTTCAGCACTTATCCCTTCCGCACATAGCTACCCAGCGATGCCTTTGGCAAGACAACTGGTACACCAGCGGTGCGTCCATCCCGGTCCTCTCGTACTAAGGACAGCTCCTCTCAAATTTCCTGCGCCCACGACGGATAGGGACCGAACTGTCTCACGACGTTCTGAACCCAGCTCGCGTACCGCTTTAATGGGCGAACAGCCCAACCCTTGGGACCGACTACAGCCCCAGGATGCGATGAGCCGACATCGAGGTGCCAAACCTCCCCGTCGATGTGGACTCTTGGGGGAGATAAGCCTGTTATCCCCGGGGTAGCTTTTATCCGTTGAGCGATGGCCCTTCCATGCGGAACCACCGGATCACTAAGCCCGACTTTCGTCCCTGCTCGACTTGTAGGTCTCGCAGTCAAGCTCCCTTGTGCCTTTACACTCTGCGAATGATTTCCAACCATTCTGAGGGAACCTTTGGGCGCCTCCGTTACTTTTTAGGAGGCGACCGCCCCAGTCAAACTGCCCACCTGACACTGTCTCCCGCCCCGATAAGGGGCGCGGGTTAGAATTTCAATACAGCCAGGGTAGTATCCCACCGACGCCTCCACCGAAGCTGGCGCTCCGGCTTCTCAGGCTCCTACCTATCCTGTACAAGCTGTACCAAAATTCAATATCAGGCTACAGTAAAGCTCCACGGGGTCTTTCCGTCCTGTCGCGGGTAACCTGCATCTTCACAGGTACTATAATTTCACCGAGTCTCTCGTTGAGACAGTGCCCAGATCGTTACGCCTTTCGTGCGGGTCGGAACTTACCCGACAAGGAATTTCGCTACCTTAGGACCGTTATAGTTACGGCCGCCGTTTACTGGGGCTTCGATTCAAAGCTTCGCTTGCGCTAACCTCTCCTCTTAACCTTCCAGCACCGGGCAGGCGTCAGCCCCTATACTTCGCCTTGCGGCTTCGCAGAGACCTGTGTTTTTGCTAAACAGTCGCCTGGGCCTATTCACTGCGGCTCATCAGGGCTATTCACCCTAATGAGCACCCCTTCTCCCGAAGTTACGGGGTCATTTTGCCGAGTTCCTTAACGAGAGTTCTCTCGCTCACCTTAGGATTCTCTCCTCGCCTACCTGTGTCGGTTTGCGGTACGGGCACCTTTTCCCTCGCTAGAGGCTTTTCTTGGCAGTGTGGAATCAGGAACTTCGGTACTAAATTTCCCTCGCCGTCACAGCTCAGCCTGTGTGGTAACGGGATTTGCCTCGTTACCGGCCTAACTGCTTGGACGCGCTAATCCAGCAGCGCGCTTACCCTATCCTCCTGCGTCCCCCCATTGCTCAAACGGTAAAGAGGTGGTACAGGAATATCAACCTGTTGTCCATCGCCTACGCTTTTCAGCCTCGGCTTAGGTCCCGACTAACCCTGAGCGGACGAGCCTTCCTCAGGAAACCTTAGGCATTCGGTGGATGGGATTCTCACCCATCTTTCGCTACTCATACCGGCATTCTCACTTCTAAGCGCTCCACCAGTCCTTGCGGTCTGGCTTCAACGCCCTTAGAACGCTCTCCTACCACTGACATCGAAAGATGTCAATCCACAGCTTCGGTGATACGTTTAGCCCCGGTACATTTTCGGCGCGGAGTCACTCGACCAGTGAGCTATTACGCACTCTTTAAATGGTGGCTGCTTCTAAGCCAACATCCTGGTTGTCTAAGCAACTCCACATCCTTTTCCACTTAACGTATACTTTGGGACCTTAGCTGGTGGTCTGGGCTGTTTCCCTCTTGACTACGGATCTTATCACTCGCAGTCTGACTCCCATGGATAAGTCTTTGGCATTCGGAGTTTGTCTGAATTCGGTAACCCGATGGGGGCCCCTAGTCCAAACAGTGCTCTACCTCCAAGACTCTTACTACATGAGGCTAGCCCTAAAGCTATTTCGGAGAGAACCAGCTATCTCCAAGTTCGATTGGAATTTCTCCGCTACCCACACCTCATCCCCGCACTTTTCAACGTGCGTGGGTTCGGGCCTCCATCCAGTGTTACCTGGACTTCACCCTGGACATGGGTAGATCACCTGGTTTCGGGTCTACGACCACATACTCATTCGCCCTATTCAGACTCGCTTTCGCTGCGGCTCCGTCTCATCAACTTAACCTCGCATGTAATCGTAACTCGCCGGTTCATTCTACAAAAGGCACGCTATCACCCATTAACGGGCTCTAACTACTTGTAGGCACACGGTTTCAGGATCTCTTTCACTCCCCTTCCGGGGTGCTTTTCACCTTTCCCTCACGGTACTGGTTCACTATCGGTCACTAGGGAGTATTTAGCCTTGGGAGATGGTCCTCCCTGCTTCCGACGGGATTTCTCGTGTCCCGCCGTACTCAGGATCCACTCTGGAGGGAACGAAGTTTCAACTACAGGGCTTTTACCTTCTCTGGCCGGCCTTTCCAGACCTGTTCATTTACCTCGTTCCTTTGTAACTCCGTGTAGAGTGTCCTACAACCCCAAGAGGCAAGCCTCTTGGTTTGGGCTAATCCCGTTTCGCTCGCCGCTACTCAGGGAATCGCGTTTGCTTTCTCTTCCTCCGGGTACTTAGATGTTTCAGTTCCCCGGGTCTGCCTTCTATACCCTATGTATTCAGGTAAAGATCCTATCCCATTACGGATAGGGGTTTCCCCATTCGGAAATCTCCGGATCAAAGCTTACTTACAGCTCCCCGAAGCATATCGGTGTTAGTACCGTCCTTCATCGGCTCCTAGTGCCAAGGCATTCACCGTGCGCCCTTTCTA